>CANRON010000007.1 GCA_947632245.1 uncultured Ignatzschineria sp.
AGTTTAAACATTATCGCGTTTACTTATAATTACAAAATAAAACTCTTCTTGAATTTAATGATATTATATAAAAGTTTTAAAATTAGATATTCATGACAATATTTATATTAAATTTTTCGAACGATATTTGATGTAAATATTGTTTTTTATTAGTGTCTGACGTGTACAGACAAGTTTTAATTTAATCAAGATAGAGAGTATAAAATATGAAAAAACTGTTAATTATTGGTGTTGCTGCAATAACATTAACGGCATGTGTTTCAATGGATAAAAACGTAGCTGTAGTTCAACTCCAAAATGCTACGGCAAGCATGTTGCAATTAGCATCATCAGATGAATTAACGATTTCTCGCGTTAATATTGGCGAAGCTGATGCTCTCGGTAGCCAATCAGTTGCATATCGCGCAACAACTGCTCGAGGTCGTATTCTTGACTGCAAAGCAACCCTTATGGCAGGGACAGTGATCACATCACCATCGGTAACAACACCAAGTTGTACGCCTATAAATGTACATAAGTAATCGCTGCTTAAGGGGCTTATTTAATCTAAAATGGGAAAAAGATACTAACTCTATTTGAGCTAAATAAGCTTAACAGTAAAACCCCAAAATCATGTAGATTTTGGGGTTTTATTTAATTTTTATGAGTAATTATAGGTAAATTCACCCCGTTTAAGGTAGGTGCATTAGTCTGTGGTTATATTTTTTCTAAAAGCGGCTTTAAGTATTTTCCTGTATGACTCTCTTTGCACTTGGTAATGTCTTCTGGGGTGCCGGCGAAGATGATTTCTCCGCCTTTACCACCGCCCTCAGGACCGATATCAATGAGCCAGTCGGCGGTTTTAATCACATCAAGGTTGTGTTCAATGATGATGATCGTATTACCTTTATCTCTTAGGGTATGAATGACATCTAAGAGCTGGGCGATATCGTGGAAGTGAAGACCTGTTGTTGGTTCATCTAAGATATAGACTGTTTTGCCGGTATCACGTTTTGAAAGCTCTCGAGAGAGTTTGACCCGCTGCGCTTCTCCGCCAGAGAGGGTTGTCGCATTTTGTCCGAGTGTAATGTAGCTTAATCCCACTTCCATGAGCGTTTCAAGACGACGATGGACAACGGGAATCGCATCAAAGAAGGTATAAGCTTCTTCTACTGTCATATTCAGCACATCATTGATCGATTTACCTTTGTAGTGAATATCGAGCGTTTCACGGTTATAACGTTTCCCATGACATTCATCACACATCACATAGACATCCGGTAGGAAGTGCATCTCGACTTTGATTAACCCATCGCCTTGGCAGTTTTCACAGCGGCCACCTTTGACGTTAAAGCTAAAGCGCCCCGGTTGATAACCGCGCGCACGTGCTTCTGGCGTATTGGCGAATATTTCACGGATCGGCGTAAAAAGCCCAGTATAGGTTGCCGGGTTAGATCGCGGCGTTCTACCGATCGGGCTTTGGTCGATATTGACGATTTTATCGATCTTATCTAAGCCTTCAATCTTCTTATACGGCGCAACATCAATGCTGTTATTCTTATTGAGAATACGGGCAATTGAGCTATAGAGCGTATCATTTACAAGCGTTGATTTCCCCGAACCTGAAACGCCGGTGACACAGGTTAATAATCCCAAGGGAAACTCTGCTGTGACATTTTTAAGGTTATTGCCGGTTGCTCCCACGAGTTTGATCTTCTCTTTCGGGTTATTTTTAGTGCGTTCTTTCGGCACTTCAATTCTTTTACGGCCAGAGAGATAATCCGCCGTTAGAGAGTTCTTGTTTTTGAGCACTTCTTTCGGTGTGCCGGCTGCCACAACTTGCCCGCCATGAACACCAGCGCCGGGGCCGATATCGACGATATAATCAGCCGCCATAATCGCATCTTCATCATGCTCAACAACAATTACGGTGTTACCGATATCACGCAGATGAAATAGGGTTTGTAGCAAGCGATCATTATCGCGCTGATGAAGCCCGATTGAAGGTTCATCGAGTACATATAAAACCCCCATTAATCCCGCACCAATTTGAGATGCGAGGCGAATACGCTGCGCTTCACCGCCGGAGAGTGTTTCGGCAGAGCGAGAAAGATTGAGGTAATCAAGCCCCACATTGACGAGGAAACCAAGACGCTCTTGAATCTCTTTAAAGATCTTATCAGCGATCTCTTGTTTGGCGCCTTTTAAAGTGACGTTGAATGACCAATCAAGCGCATCACTAATCGGGAGCGCGGTGATTTGATGAATCGCTTTGCCATTGATTAAGACATTTTTTGCGGCAACGCCTAAACGGCTTCCCTCGCAACTTGGGCAAACACGCATTGCTAAAAAGCGCGTTAAGCTCTCTCTGACAATTTGGGAGTCTGTTTCACGATAACGGCGTTCAAGGTTATTTAAGATCCCTTCAAACGGATGAATTCGAATCGATTTTTGGCCCCGATTACTAATGTAGTGAAATTCAATCTCTTCCTCGCCAGAACCGTAAAGAATAATTTCGCGTATTTTTTTCGGGAGTTTTTCAAATGGCATATCAGGGTCAAAACCATAATGTCTGCCGAGTGATTCAATCATAGAGAAATAGTAGCTAGAGTTACGATCCCATCCGCGAATAGCACCATTTGATATTGGTAATGAGGGCTCTGAAACGACACGCTCTGGGTCAAAATATTGATTCACTCCTAAGCCATCACAACTCGGGCAAGCGCCCTCGGGGTTGTTGAAAGAGAAAAGGCGAGGTTCAAGCTCGGCAATGGTGAAGCCGCATTCAGGGCAAGCATAGTTTGCCGAAAACTGAAGCAGAATCTCTTCTGAATTCATATCGACGATATGGGCAAGGCCATTCGTGAGGTCTAGCGCCGTTTCAAGGGATTCAGAGAGGCGTACGCGAATATCTTCACGTACTCTAAAGCGATCTACGACAACATCAATATCGTGGTTTTGTTTCGCATTGATCTCTGGAAGATCATCAATTTCATAGGTTTTACCATCAATACGAACACGCAAGAAGCCTTTTGCTTTGAGCTCTTCAAAGAGCTTAATATGCTCACCTTTACGATTACGAATAATCGGCGCGACTAACATTAACCGTAACTCTTCAGAGAGTCCCATGGTCATATCGACCATTTGCGGAATCGTTTGCGCATTGAGCGGTAAATGATGTGTTGGGCAGTGCGGTGTGCCAATTCTTGCAAATAATAGACGAAGATAATCGTAGATCTCGGTGACGGTTCCCACAGTAGATCGTGGATTATGAGATGTTGATTTTTGCTCGATTGAAATTGCTGGCGAAAGCCCAGAGATATGATCCACGTCAGGCTTACCCATCACAGATAGGAACTGTCTTGCATATGAAGAGAGCGATTCGACATAGCGGCGCTGACCTTCAGCATAGAGCGTATCAAAGGCGAGAGAGGACTTTCCCGAGCCTGATAAGCCCGTAATGACGACGAGCTTATTGCGCGGTAGGGTTAAACTAATGTCTTTAAGATTGTGCGTACGCGCACCTTGAATAATTATATCTTCCATAAAGCCTTCGTTAAGGATATTTGGGGAGAGGGATTTCATTATTTAAATGTTCTCAGACATTCAAATATCCCTTCTTACGTTATTTATACTAAGCACAATATAAGGGCACTTGGCGAAAATTCAAGCATACAGGTAGGATCTATTTTATAAGATCAGTGTATATGCGTGATTGACGGTATACATTTAAATCACCCATATATCATGTATGTGATCATTGATTTTTACTATCTTTGTTCGTTTCTGCCGGCAAAACTCATTTTTGAGGAAAAGCGCTCATTGCACGCAATATATTCAAACTTTCATATAGGGGATAGTCGCTATTGATGATGTGCGTGAAATTGGCTGGTTGACGCGTTGCGGATTGATCAGGACGATGATTGACGAGATGACCTTTTCGATTGATCTCGCGGGGCTGATTACTCCCCTTAACAACATTTGCTTTAATGCTTGGAATGATAATGTCCGGCATAATACCAAGAGTTTGAATCGATCGCCCGTTCGGTGTGAAGTAGCGGGCAACAGTATAGCGAATAGCTTGACCATTTGTCAGCCCAACCGCGTATTGTACAGAACCTTTACCATAGCTATTTTCGCCCATAATCACGGCACGTTTATGATCCTGTAGTGCACCGGCAACGATCTCCGCGCCCGAAGCTGATTGTGCATTAATGAGAACTACCAGCGGAATGCCGGCGATAATATCGCCTTTAGTTGCGTGATATTGCTTTTGATGCTTCTCGGCTTGCCCGGTAGTGTAGGTGATAATTCCCTCATCGATAAATAGATCCGCAACTTCAGCGGAAGCGGAGAGAAGACCACCGCTATTATCACGAAGGTCTAAAATAACGCCGCGTATTGTTGATTGATTCAATTGCGCTTCAGATTCGAGCGATGTAAGTGCTTCTATAATCTCTTTATCGCTCTCTGTTTGAAAGCGGTCTAATTGAATGTACGCAAATTCATTATTGTAGAGAGCCATATTTGAAAGGCTCGGCATTTTGATATTATCGCGCATGATTGTGATATCTAAAGTTTGATCTCCTCGCTGTAATGCCAGCGAAACGGTCGAACCGACTTCTCCTTGTAGTAACTTTGTCGATTTTTGTATATCGAGATCATTGACAGGTATTTCATCAATTGCAAAGAGATAATCGCCGACTTCGATATTTGCAGTCGCCGCAGGACTATTTCTAAACACTTTTGTAATCAGCAGCGCTTTTTTATCAACATCATAGTTGAATGAGATGCCAATGCCGGCAAATGATCCAGAAGTTTGATTTTTAATACGCTGAAAATCTTCTGCAGAATAGTAAGTAGAATGTGGGTCGAGATTCGATAACATCCCCTTAATTGCGTTTTGAATGAGATCTTGATCCGATATTTCATCGACGTAGTTATTTTTAATTTCGTCAAAAATCTCTCTAAAAAGTAGGAAATCTTCGGATAATACAACCGGCTCAGGTTCTGAAACGATTTTGATCTCAATGTTATTCGCAGCGCCGCCGGTAATTAAACTCGGGGCTGAAATAAGTTCAGGTTGCGGATTATATTCAGGGCTCGCGAGAGAGAGTGGCTGAATTGATAACGCAATGAGAAGCATACCGAGAGAAGAGATCATTATTTTCATAATTATTATTGTATTGGCGATATAGATGAGGTTAATGCAGGTATTATTTCTGCTAGAAAGTGATGAAGACCCAAGCATAAAGGGATCAAACCTTGTGACAGAATATCACTGTTTGATCCCTTTGTTTGTTTATCATTTTATGCTTGTTGTACGAGGGAACAAGCTAGATGACTATTGGAAGTGTATGAGGTTTTTCCCTGTCATCTCTTTCGGTTGATCTGCTTCCAATAAGAACAAAATAGTGGGGGCTAAATCGCATAAAGCACCATCGGGCTCAAGCGTTGCGCGTCTTCCGACATAAATTAAGGGAACAGGCGTATTAGTATGCGCTGTATGGGGCTGGTTCGTTTGAGCATCCCATGTTTTTTCCGCATTCCCATGATCGGCTGTCACTAACATTTCACCGCCGACTTTTTGAACCGCCTCATAGATTTTACCAAGCCCAGTATCTACTGCTTCAATTGCTTTTACGATGGCTTTAAAAACGCCCGTATGGCCGACCATATCAGGGTTTGCATAGTTACAGATGATCACATCGAATTGTTCTGACTCGATTGCAGCGACGAGTTTTTCTGTAATTTCAGGCGCGCTCATTTCAGGCTGAAGGTCATAGGTCGCCACTTTGGGAGAATTTACCAAAATACGCTCTTCGCCGGGAAATACGCGCTCTTCACCGCCATTAAAGAAAAAGGTGACATGCGGGTATTTTTCAGTTTCTGCAATACGCAATTGTGAATAACCGGCTTTAGAGAGTGTTTCCCCTAAGCCATTGTTGAGCTCAAGCGGAGGGTAGGCGATTTCAGTATTTAACTCTGCCTTATATTGTGTGAGTGAAACATAGTGCGAAAGCGTTGGTTTGTATTTTGGTTTAAAACCTTCAAAATTTGATTCCACAAAAGGATAGCTGAGTTCGCGTGCGCGGTCAGAGCGGAAGTTCATGAAGATCACTGCATCTCCATCTTGCATCTTAATCGCTTCACCGATCACAGTTGCTTTCACGAATTCATCATTCTCGCCGCGTTCGTAAGCTTCTTGTAGACCTTGTTGTGCGGTAGCGACCTGGAATTGCCCAAGACCTTGGCTGACGAGATCATAAGCTTGTTCCACACGCTCCCAGCGATTATCACGATCCATCGCATAATAACGACCGATCATTGTTGCAATACGCCCTTTGCCGAGCTTTGAAAAGAGCATCTCTGCTTTTTCAAGAGAAGGTGCTGCGGATTGCGGCGGCATATCACGGCCATCTAAAAATGCATGGAGATATATTTTCTCTAACCCCTTACTTGCTGCCAGTTCAATGAGTGCAAAGATATGCTTTTCATCAGAATGAACGCCACCTGGGGAGAGCAGACCAAATACATGCAGCGCGCGATTCGCTTGCACGAGATCGTCGATTGTTTTGTTAAGGATCGGATTGTGATTAAATTCGCCACTTCTCACATCTTTTGTAATGCGCGTGAAGTCTTGGTTGACGACACGTCCCGCGCCGATATTCATATGGCCGACTTCAGAATTCCCCATCTGCCCCTCAGGAAGACCAACCGCTTCTCCTGAAGTTTTGATGAGGGTAACTGCGCCAATTTCACGAAGGTGATCCCAGTTGGGGGTATTGGCAGTGGCAACTGCATTATGTTCAACTTCGTTGCTAAATCCCCAGCCATCGAGGATAGTGAGAACAATCGGTTTTGGTTTAGACATTGTGGGTTTTCTTCCTTAGTTCAAAATACAAGTTGTAAAGTGCATGACAAAATAAGTGCTGTAATAGATACAATAGGGCTTGATCGCCCAACGTTATTGACGACAGATAGCCCCTTTTTCATCCATAACATTTAATCTGGCTATTATAGCGAAAAAGCAGTTCTGAGGTTAGGCTTTAGTTATTTTGTTTCGTTTTACAACATTGTTGTAATCGGTAAAGCAAGGTGATATTCATAAGTCGAGCGGCGCGTTAGCGTATTGATATATTGTTGTAATAATCAGCTGTTATAAGTAGTTTCTTGCATAAGCCTCTTTTCAATGATTTTTAACGCAAGAAGCGTCGGTTAAATAGAACAGAATTATTGGTTTTGCGACGGAGATGGGAATCATAGGGTTTGTGAAAATTAGGCTACATAAATCAGCAGTTTTAGAGTATCATTAAGGGTATTATTGAAATACTCATTCACGCTTAGGGGAAATGTAATTATGGGTTCATTTAGTATTTGGCATTGGGCTATTCTTCTCGTTGTTGTACTTGTTGTGTTTGGTACTGCAAAATTAAAAAATGCCGGTAAGGATTTAGGTTCTGCGGTAAAAGGTTTTAAAGACGCTGTGAAAGAGGGCGAAAAAGAAGCAAAGAGTGATGCTCAGCCTCAGAATATTGAGAATAAAAATGCATCCGCACCTGTGCAAGATGAAACAGTTGTAGATGAACAAAAAGATAGCCGTGTTAAGTAGTTTTAGCGACATGATCATCATAAATAATATTCAGTGTAATCAAAGAATGATGTAGGAAAGGTGCTTCATGTTTGGAATTAGTAGCACAGAGTTTCTGATCATTCTCGTGATTGCGCTTGTTGTTATTGGGCCGCAAAAATTGCCTGAGATGATCCGTACTGTCGGTAAATGGGTTGGTAAAATTCAGCATTTCACTCGAAATGTGAAGAATGATCTGACAAATGAATTTGAGCTCGATGAAATCCGCAAATCGCTCGAAGAGTTAAAGCAGAGCTCAGAGCTTCAAAAACTCAAAAGTGAGCTTGATAGCACAAAATCACAAGTCACAAGTTCAATGCGTAGCTTTGAATCATCAATGACGGATACTAAATCCGGGATTGAGAGTGAAGCGAAAAAGTTAGATGCTTACCTTGAGATGCATGATGATGCAAAGGTTGCGAACCATAAACCGCTCCAAGGCAATCTTAAAACACCAGAGAAGGCAACGGCATCAGGCGCTGTTATAGATGACGAGGAAGCATTTGATATTGCCTTTGAAGATGCATTCTTAAAATCAGAAGCGGAGATTATCGGGGATTCAAATCATGATCCTGCGGCTGATTATGAGTTGATGCATGATCCTGATGTGATGAGCGCGCCGCCAAAAGGCTTTGCCGACAAAGTGATAGTGCAGCAAGATGATCAAAATGAGATCATTGCGCGTATTGTTCGTCAGCGTCAAGCGGAGATCGCCGCTGAAACAGACCCAAAAGTGGCAACGCAATTTGCACTTCTTGAGGCAAAGCGTTCACGACACTTGTTATCAGAGGCGGAATTAAGACGCCGGATGACACTTCGTCAATTAGAGATGAACCGTTAAGAATAATGAATACTCAACAATGCTGAAGATCACTCTCCGGCATTTAATAATGCGTAAAATAACAGATAGATCTAGTTATTCTCGAAAGAGCGTTACTAGATCTATTCCTTTTTAAAGTGGGAGAAAAGTTCAGTGAATGATCGTTCGATCCAATATCTTTTTGAGCAATCTGAGTCAGATTCAATATATGCACAAAAAAGGCAAACAGGGAAGTTCACCTTCAATGAAGAGGTTGTAAAGGTTTTCCCCGATATGATCAGAAGATCGGCATCTGGCTATACTACGATCGTTGAGAATATTGGCAACTTAGCGCCGGTGTTTGCTCAGGACAATAGCACGATCTATGATTTGGGTAGCTCCCTTGGCGCGGTATCAATGGTCCTTCGTAATTCTGTAAAAACTGCAAATACTAGGGTTGTCGCGATTGATAATTCACGTGCTATGGTTGAAAAGTCGCGGGAATATTTAAAAGCGCAGGAGATGATGTTTGAAACGCTCTTGCCGATAGAAGTGGTAGAAGCAGACATTACGACTTACCCTTATAAAAATGCCTCACTATTTGCGATGAACTTCACATTGCAGTTTATCCCGAGAGAGAAGCGATTAGCGCTGTTAACTAAAATCGCGACAAGTCTATTGCCGAGCGGTGCGCTTTTTCTGTCAGAGAAACTTCGCTTTGAAGATATACGGGAGCATGAAGTGCTTAATAACCTGCACATGCAATTTAAACGATCTCAAGGGTATTCTGAGCTAGAAATCGCCCAAAAACGTGAGTCACTGGAAGATGTGATGAAAATAGATACCTTTGAGGAGCATAAGGCTCGTCTATTAGCGGCAGGATTTAGTGAGGTTTATCTCTGGTTTCAGTGTCTTAACTTCTCCTCTATTTTGGCCATTAAGTAAACTGATCAAATGCAATATCATCTCAATACCCAATACAAGTAAATCGATAAACAAAGATATATTATGGAAAAAATGATACACCTTGACCAACTAATTGCACATTTCAAAGGGCAAGACATTGCACGTTTTACAGATAATTTGCCAGAATCTTTGACAGAAACACTGCGTAAAAAGCATGGGGATAGTCCACGTTGGGAGCAAGCATTGCTTGATCTTCCAGAGTTTGAGAACTTAGCAGTTGATCTTAATTCTGGGGTTATCATCAAGGGAGATACTCATGAAGTAGCATTGCATGATGCTTTAAAGCGTCTAATGCCTTGGCGAAAAGGCCCTTTTCAATTTAGTGAAAGTTTTGTAGATACTGAGTGGCGTTCTGATTTTAAATGGGATCGAGTCAGCCAGCATTTAGATCTTACTCATAAGAATATTTTGGATGTGGGCTGTGGTAATGGCTATTATGGTTATCGCATGTTGGGTAAGGGTGCTAAAAGCGTGATCGGTGTTGATCCGAATTGGCTTTTTCTCTATCAGTATCTCTCTGTACGAAAGTATCTACCCACAGCACCGATTTGGCAGTTACCGATGACATTAGAGGAGATGCCGCAAGAGCTTGAATGCTTTGATATGACATTCTCTATGGGCGTTTTTTATCATAGACGCTCAGCCATTGATCATCTCTACCAGCTCAAGGGGACACTTCGACCCGGTGGAGAATTAGTGCTTGAAACACTCGTCATTGAAGGTGATAAAAACACAGTGCTGATGCCGGATGACCGTTATGCACAGATGCGAAATGTGTGGTATTTACCATCTGTCGCAGCTTTAAAGCTATGGCTGGAGCGTGTTGGATTTATAGATGTTAGGTGCGTTGATCTCTCTAAAACAACGATCGATGAGCAGCGGACAACGGAGTGGATGAATTATTTATCATTGCCGGATTTCTTAGATCCTGATGATGATAGTAAAACAGTAGAAGGGCATCCTGCGCCGATGCGCGCAGTCATGTTAGCACGCAAGCCGAAGTAAAATAATCTGATCTTTAATCTGATATTTTAGAAATCATTATCGTATATAGGTGGTTTTATAGCATCAGGATATGAGATTTTAACGAGGAATAAAAGCCCCTGGAATATATGTCTACATTGATATATATTTCAGGGGCTTTTGTGCTATTGAATGTTCATATTATCGCGTTTTCGGGATTAACCTTGCGGCATCTGTGCTGTAAGCTGCATTAAAACGGCAATCACATCTTTCAATGAGTAGCTGATGGCAAAGTAGATAATAGCGGTCAAAACAAAGTTAATGAACATGCCGCGCATCGTTGAGATCGCTTTAAATAATCCCATTGCAATAGTGGTAAATGCGGCTGCATTCATAAACATAAAGAGATAGAAGTAGATTTGGAAGAATCGGGGTCCACCCACATTGAGGAGATCTCTCACTTCATATCGAAGCCAGATAGTCCCAAAGTAGGTAATACAGATAAATACAACTGCAATGAATAGCCCGATCACAGCAAAGCCGCGCAGTTGCACACGCTCTTTATAGAGCGCAACGGATGTGAATAGCATAAAAAGTGCAATAACAGAAACGGGTACCGTCGTTGTGAGTCTGGCAAAGAGAAAGTTGAAAATAAAGAGACCGATCCACGCAATAATGAATAGCGCAGTGCGATTAGGTTTTTTTACAGTATCTGTCATAAGGTTTATTCTTTTCTTGAAATGTGAGGGCATGTTGTATCCATAAATGCCGGCAGTCATAACGCGCGTTATGATGATTTGAAGTATGCTCTGATTATACCGAAAATTCGATATTTATGATTGCTCTATCCACAATAAATTTGAATCTAGTCTGTTCTAAAATAGATCTCCCGTTTATTGATCTAAGTCAATAAACTGATCGCGATATGAAACTTCTATTTTGGCGAGGTTCATTGTCGAAAGCAGGTGGTGTTTTGCGGGAATGAATTGTCAATACTAGATGCGTCATAGATATCAATTCAGGAGGAGAGTGAAGTGCTCATGATGATTTTATATCTGCTTTTATTAGAAAACAACTATTCATAATCAAGCTATTAATCATTGTATGAATTAGTTTTGAGCTATTCGTTACCGTATTTATCCGGTGATAGAGAAGATCTTTTTCTACGTGCTACGAGGGAAATAGAGAGTAGATGTAAGTAGGAGCTATATTGATTGATCGTGGATTTATTGCGTATTTTTTGGTGTCGATATGGGGCAATTTAATAAAAATAATTTGTGTAATTATTTGACAATTATTGTCTGTATGGTTAGTAGTAATGATGTACTAAATATTATAAGTTTCGATAAAAATGGAATTTTATAAAAATAAATACAAAATATTTAAGTGCTGAAACCCTATCAAAAATAGGTTTTTATAAATTGTTTATTAAAAAATATACATTAATAAAATAAAAAATAATAACTAAAAATATACTTGAAGCTTTATTGAAAAGTATAACCCAAAACCATCAGAGGATTAACAAACATCTCTAAGAGGAGGATTCCCTATGTCTCAACACATAGATCAGCAGACTTGTGCTTTAAAAACACAGGACTATATAGCCATTGATAAAATGGCGAATTTTAATACATTCGTACGCAAGAAAAACACCTTTATTTTTATTATGACAGGTACTTTCTTAACCATTTATATCTTATTACCGATTCTCGCTTTTTTCCCAATTCTACAACAAAAAATGATTGGCAATATTACCGGCGTATGGATCTACTCAGCCGGCTTATTTTTGATGACGATTATTGTCTGTACACTTTATGTGAGGAGAGCCGCTGTCTTTGATCGACAAGCGAAGGCTGTTATTGATGAATATCGTCAAATGCAAGCAGATCAATCGAATCAGGCAGAGGGGGAAAAGTTATGAATTACGTATCAGTTAGTTTTTTCTTAGGGATTGTCGCACTCACGCTGGTTGTGACTTATATTGCCGCAAAGCGGACAACATCTGCCGATGATTTCTATACTGCGGGCGGCGGATTAAGGGGGTGGCAGAATGGTTTTGCAATTGCTGGAGATTATCTTTCAGCGGCAGCATTTTTAGGTGTCTCAGGGGCGATAGCCTTAACCGGTTTTGATGGGTTCTTCTTCTCTATCGGTTATGTTGTGGCGAATCTTGTTCTGTTATGTGTGATTGCAGAGCCCATGCGTAACTTAGGAAAGTATACCTTAGCGGATATGTTGATATCACGATTTAATGAGAAAAGAGTCCGAGGTGTTGCGGCTTCAGGAACGATCGTTATTGTTATTTTATACATGATTGCCCAATTAGTCGGGGCAGGCGCATTGATTAAGCTGCTTTTTGGGATTGAGTATTGGATTGCGGTATTGATCGTGGGCGTGATGATGACGACGTATGTACTTTTTGGAGGAATGACGGCAACTTCTTGGGTACAGATTATTAAGGCGATTTTACTGCTTTTCGGAACAGGGCTATTGGCAGGATTGGTCTTTGCAAAGTTTGGTTACTCTATAACCAATATGTTCGATACGATCGCTAAAGATCATGGTGAAAAGTTTTTAATCCCCGGCATTAAATATACAAGCTCCATTGATTCTATTTCTATGATGATGGCCTTGGTACTTGGAACATCAGGATTACCGCATATTTTGATGCGCTTCTTTACGGTAAAAGATGCTAAAACTGCGAGATCTTCAATCTCATGGGCAACGTGGATTACGACTATTTTCTTCTCACTGACTATTTTTCTAGGATTTGGTGCACTACAATTTGTCGGGATTGAAAACATCATGGCAGAGAATAAAGCGGGCAATACAGCAGCGCCGCTGCTTGCACAATATTTAGGGGGCGAAGTATTAATGTCCTTTATTAGTGCGGTGGCTTTTGCAACAATTTTAGCGGTTGTTTCAGGGCTTGTATTAACAGGGGCTTCAGCGATCTCCCATGATATTTATGCCCAAATTATTAAAAATGGGAAACTCACGCCAAGCCAAGAGGTTAATGCTGCGCGTTCTGGATCAATCTTTATTGCGGCACTTTCTATCTTTTTAGCATTATTTGCCCAGAACCTGAATGTATCTTTCTTAGTCTCTTTTGCGTTCTGTATTGGAGCATCTGCGAACTTGCCAGTTATCCTTTATACGATCTATTGGCGCAATTTCACATCAACCGGTGCCGTTGCTGCAATTTCAACCGGTGTGATCTCCTGCTTAATTTTAGGGTTAATGGGACCGAATTTCTGGTCTGAAGTGCCGGGCGCGGCAATCTTTGTCGGTAAGCCTTGGGTGAATTTAGCTGTTCCGGCCATTATCACGATTCCGTTAGGTTTCTTGGCGGGGTATTTAGGCTCAATGATTAGTGCAAAAAGGCTCAATACGGCTGCAGCGCAAGAGATCTATAAAGAGATTCGCGTAAGAGCAAACACAGGGGTATCAGTCGTTTAAGTATCAACATTAGGTAAAGCCATCAAACGGTGTTAAAAAAGGTGTTAGAAATATCTAACACCTTTTATTACGCGCATCATTCCTATATTTAACCTCTATCTCGGGGGGTGTGATTGAGAATTGTTGATGCTGGAAACAGCTAGGTATCCGCTTAATTATCAACTTCATCATAAGGGTTATCAATACCGAGGGAATCTAGAATCTTGATTTCAAGCGCTTCCATCTCTTCGGCTTCTTCATCTTCAATATGATCAAAGCCGAGTAGATGTAAGGTGCCATGAATCGTCATGTGTGCAAGATGATCTTGGATGGATTTTTTTTGTTCTACGGCTTCCGCTTCAATGACCGGCATTGCGATAATGATATCCCCTAAAATGGGTTCCTCATCGATTAAAAAGTCTGGTACATCAAAGGGGAAAGAGAGCACATTCGTCGGTTGATCTTTACCGCGAAAATCACGATTAAGCATTTGCACTTCTTCATTGGTTGTGAAGCGAACCGTCATCTCAGCAGGCTTTAAGTATCCCGCCATCTCTAGTGTACGATTCACCCAAATTTCAAGGATCTCATTATTGGGCACATTCGTTTCAACTTCTCGCTGGCAGTCGAGGGCAAGTAGTTCTTTATCTCTCATGATCTGGTTTTATCTCTATAGGTGAGTGAAGCGAAAGCCTCGTTTTATATCTGACTAGGTGAACGATAAGGCTTACAGACGGAAATTAGTTTTAAAAGGGAATATCGCTTTAAAAGTAAAAGCCCATAATATTGCTGAACTGAATGTGGCTCAAAATATTATAGGCTTTTGTTGCGGTGAGTAAATGCTTTTTATAGGCCTATGTGCATCGAGGTTACGCCGTTTCAGCTACCGATTGAGTAATGGCTTCTGAGGCGGCATTGCTCATCTCTTGACGTTTTATTTCTCTTTCGCGCTCACGTTTCTCTTGAAAGCGGCGCTCGATCTCATCGGCCTTGTCATATGCATCGATAATTTTTGCCACCATTGGGTGTCTGACAACATCAATAGATGAGAAGTGGCTAATAGAGATACCTTCGACATTCTCTAATATCTCAAGCGCATGCTTAAGTCCTGATTTCACATTGCGGGGCAAATCAACTTGCGAAGCATCGCCGGTAATGACAGCGGTTGAGCCAAAACCAATACGGGTTAAGAACATCTTCATCTGCTCGATCGTGGTATTTTGTGCTTCATCGAGGATGATGTAGGCATCACTTAATGTCCGGCCTCGCATAAATGCGAGCGGTGCAATCTCAATTGTATGGCGTTCGATCAGCTTATTCACTGTTTCAAAACCAAGCATTTCATAGAGCGCATCATAAAGAGGGCGAAGATAGGGATCAATTTTCTCTGTTAAATCCCCCGGCAAAAATCCGAGTTTTTCACCCGCTTCAACAGCCGGGCGAACAAGTATGATACGGCGCGCTTCATCTTTTTGGAGTGCTTCTACCGCAGATGCGACCGCAAGATATGTTTTCCCGGTACCAGCAGGACCAATCCCGAAGTTGATATCATGTTTCCCCATATTATAGAGGTATTCTTTTTGGGCAGGCGTTCTGCCGCGAATAAGTCCGGCTTTCGTTTTGATCACACGATCATGGGCTTCTTGCTTAATCGCCGTAAATTCAGGTGCAAATTCTTGAATAACAAGATGGACATCGTTGGGTTCGAGTAATTTTTCAGGGGTTTGACGATATAGTGTTTCTAAGATATCTTTCGCACTTTGAATATCATCATCATTACCGCTAATTTGGAAATTAGCGCCGCGATTGCCAATTTCAACCATAACACGTTTCTCGATTAAACGAAGATGTTCATCAAGATTGCCGCAAAGATTTGAAAGGCGCTCATTATCGCCATCGAAGGCGAGTGTGATTTTACTCATTCGGTTTTTAATTATCCTTACTTTATAAAGTTTAAAATATCTTATAACTCTACATTATGAGGCAAGTCTACTCAAGCAAGTAGTGTTATAATACCCATAATTTTGGGGCGGATTTTGATAATACAAGCCTGGTGCTAAAATATTACAAAGAGGTGTCGAGTGAGACTTGAGAATAATCAGTTAATTCAAGGGCTCGTTGAGCTAAAGTGGATGACGAAAGAAGCGGTACCGCTCCTATCAACACGCATGTATGAAGATGAAACTTCGGTAGTCGGAAAGTTAAGAGCACACGGGTTGACTGCTGAGGCTGTTTTTGAAGCGGCGATCTTTGCCAATGATAAGTTAGCGGTTAAAATGCCCGTGGTGGATTTAAAAATGATTCCGCCGATGACAGACTTTGATGCGAGCACATTTGTAACCGTGCAAGAGATGCATGCGGATTTTATTGTCCCGATTATGATGTTAGGAGCGCGTTTAGTGGTCGCAACTGCTGATCCTTTTAATGAGAAATGCTTCGATAAATTGGCACTGATATCGCCGCTTAAAATTGACTATTGGCTTGCAGATAGTGAAGAGATTACGCAGAAAATTGATCTCCTGAATCAAAAGCCCGTGGCAGAGCGCTTTAAAGCCAAGCAAATTGATACAAATACCATTGAGAAAGCGGCAACAAACGCGGTCAAAAAATCAACGGTATTGTCCGCTGATACGACCATTGATCCCGAAGATTCAATAGCTGATAAATCTCTGGAAACTCTTGATACTACAGATTATACCTCTGGCCGAAAAGAGCCCACACTTTCCTATATGAATCACCTTTCGCAATCGCCGCAATCAGCAATTCGTACACAAACAGCAGAGGTTATTACGCCAGAGCCTATAAATGCAGGAACACCGATTATTGCAGCGCCGAGTATTGAAAAAGAGGGGGAGGCGATAATTGAAGCGGCAGAAAAAGCAGTGTCAATGCCAGCGGTAAACGATGCAATCAATGAAGACACTCTTTTAGAGGCGGATGCACGCTTTGTGGATCTACAAGATTCATCATTAGATACCGATGAATTTGAAACCCGCGTAGAAAAAGATAAGGATGCACAAGAATTTTATGACCCAGAAGAAAATACGATCATTGTAGATACGTATGATGACGCGATCTCAGATGTGTCAGAAGAGCTAGATACTGATAAAGAGACCTTCCCTGCAAATGATATCATGCCGGAACCTTCTGCCTCTCCTGTTACCGAAGCTATATTAGAGGCGTCAGAAAAACAAATGTTTGCCGAAATGGGGCAAGAAGTGCTTGACGATGTTGCCGGTGAGCAAGCGCAGGACTTCTCTGAAGATATTTCCGGTAGTATTATTGAGTATATTAACTTTATTCTGTTAGATGCAATTACGCAAAAAGCCTCTGATATTCACTTTGAACCTTATGAATCGAGCTATCGTATTCGCTTTAGAATTGATGGCATTTTGCATAAGGTCTATGTCTTGCCGGAAGAATATCGCACTACAATTGCTTCCCGTTTAAAAGTTATGGCAGAACTTGATATCGCCGAAAAACGTCTGCCGCAAGATGGACATATTACAATCTGTATTGAAGAGGCAAAGATCGATGCTCGGATTTCTGTGATTCCGACACTTTGGGGTGAAAAGATTGTTATCCGCTTGCTTGATAAGACGGAGATGAATCTGTCACTTGCTAAGCTTGGGTTAACGCCGATACAAAAAGGCATTATTCAAACAGCCATCGAAAAATCACAAGGGCTTATTTTAGTCACAGGTCCGACAGGATCAGGGAAAACAGTTTCACTCTATGCGTGTTTGAATCACTTAAATGAGCCTATACGCAATATAGCCACCGTCGAAGATCCGATTGAAATTAATCTCGAGGGCGTTAATCAACTCCAGATTCATCCTAAAATTGGACTCGATTTTGCAGAAGCACTCCGTTCTTTTTTAAGACAAGATCCCGATGTCTTGATGGTCGGGGAAATTCGGGATTTTGAAACAGCAGATATTACGATGAAGGCGGCACAAACAGGGCATCTTGTTCTCTCTACGCTTCATACGAATAATGCGGTAGATTCACTTGTTCGTCTTAAGAATATGGGAGTTGAGCGCTATAATATTGCTTCGACGGTTAAGCTGATTGTCGCGCAGCGTTTATTGCGTGAATTGTGCCATTGTAAGGAAGAAGATATTGTCGATTCCGATTATTTAGAAACGCTCGGATTTACACCGATGCAAGCGGCGAGTCGCTTTTATCGTGCAAGCGGCTGCTCTGAATGTCACGATGGTTATCGTGGACGTTTTGCGATCTTTGAAGTCATGCCGATCTCTAAACGTATGGAATCATTGATACTAGAGGGCGCTTCTGCCGGCGATATTCGCGCGCAAGCAGAGAGAGAAGGGATTAAATCACTCCGGCAGTCAGGGATTGATGCGGTGATAGAAGGGAAAACTTCGCTAGAGGAAGTGCTTCGCGTTACGGTGGATTAATGTCGTGATTAAGATCAGTAACTAAGAGAGTGATACGATAAAAATCCAAAATAAGCCAAGGATTGATGGACTGGAAAACAGTTTTATATGTAAATTCAAGAGATATCTGCAAGTATATCTGCAAGTAATTTCCTTGAATCTGGACAATGAAAATATTAAGGGTTGAATGAAAGAGACGTACCGTTTAGATCAGTTTTTACAATTAGCGCTTGGCATATCTCGGAAAGAGGCCGGAAAGGCGATTCGTGGACGCTGGGTTGAAGTCAATGATGAAGTCGTATTGCAGCGTGATTTTAAAGTAACGCTCACAGATAAAGTGGTTGTGGATGATGAAGTCGTGACTTATTGCAATAAGCCGCGTTATTTTATGCTCCATAAACCAGCCGGCTATGTATCAAGTCATCGCCATGATGGTTATATTTCGCTATTTAAATTAATTGATGAAAATGAAAATGCCGAAACACTCCATATTGCAGGTCGTTTAGATGCAGATACGACAGGAATGGTGATTATTACTGATGATGGCGCATGGTCACACCGTATTATGCGTCCTGGTAGAGGCAATGATGAAGAGAGTGATGTCGCAAAAGTATATGAGATTACGCTTGCGAGAGAAATTACGCCAGAAATGGTTTCTCAGCTTGAAACAGGGGTTCAATTACGGGGTGAAGAGGCTCTTACGAAGCCGGCAAAGGTCGATGTGCTTGGGCCGAAAGAGATTCGATTGATGATTACAGAGGGGCGTTATCATCAGGTAAAACGGATGCTCGCAGCCGTTGGTAATCATGTGGAAGATCTCCATAGAGCACAAATAGGGCATCTCACATTAGATGGATTAAAAGAGGGCGAATATCGCGCCTTAACAGAAGAAGAGATTAAAGGATTTTAAGATGGCAGAAGCAAGTAATGCACTATTTAGAGATAACGACCTCATTAGTAATGGCTCAGGGCTTCTCATCGCAGATGAAAGTTTTGATCTCTCAGGCATAAGTGCAAAAGAGAATATTCGTTATATTACTAATCGCAAAGATATCGCTAATAACCTCAAAGCAATTGGTTTTGAGGGAAATTTAAGTGATTTTATTTTGGAAGAGACAGCAGATAACTCGCTGGATTTTATTCTGTTTCGATTGAATAAATCAAAAGTCCTCACGAATTATCTGCTTGAACAAGCGGCGCGAATACTTAAAGATGGCGGCAGCTTAGTATTAACGGGGAATAATCAAGAAGGCATTAAAAGCGTCATGAAACACGCTGAAAAGATGGGAGAACTTGCGGAGCTTGAGCTTCTGGGGAAAGGTCTTCGTTATGCGCGTATCGTTAAAAAAGAGGGTTGTGAGATTGATCTTGGCGGCGATGAATATCGCGAGCTTGTGATTATTGAAGATTATGTTCAAGAGATCGAATTTGTCAGTAAGCCGGGGATCTATGGTTACAAGAAGCTAGATGAGGGGAGTCGATTCTTAGCGGAAACACTCAATGCTGATCCTTTTGCATTAGAGGGAAAGGTACTTGATTTGGGTTGTGGCTTTGGCTATTTAGCGGCAAGCATTGGGCATAATCCGAAGATTGAGACCTTGATTGCAACGGATGCGAACGTAGCCGCTGTTGTATTGTGTGACCATAACTTAAAAACGCTGGGTATTGAAGCGACTGTCACGCTTGATGATTGCGGCGCGGAGCTAGAAACCCGCTCATTTGATCGGATTATCTGTAATCCACCATTTCATCAAGGGTTTGGTACTTCAAAAGACTTAACCATTAAGTTTATCGAAAATACCAAGCGTCTTTTAAGACGTAAAGGTGTTGCTTACTTTGTGGTGAATAAGTTCTTGGCGGTGGAAGAAGTGTGTCACGAACACTATGTGAAATGTACAGAGTTAACTTCAAATAATCACTTTAAGGTTTTAATGCTTGAGCGCGTGAAGTAGCACTTTCACTATATTTGATAGATATTACCGTATTTCTTAAACTCCTCGTTTCACGGGGAGTTTTTTATGGAGTCATATTGATAAACCATTGCATAAATCGATGAATAATATTATGTTGAGGAAGCGAAACTATTTTCGCAATTTATCGAAGGAGCAATATATGAGTAAAAAGATTCTATTGTTAGCAGGCGATTATGTTGAAGATTATGAAATCATGGTACCTTTTCAAGCCCTGAAAATGTTAGGATTTGAAGTGCATGCGGTATGTCCTGATAAAAAGGCCGGAGATACAGTACCGACAGCGATTCATGACTTTGAAGGTGCACAAACATACAGTGAAAAGCCGGGGCATAATTTCGCATTGACCTATGACTTCGATAAGGTGAATACGGATGATTATGTCGGTTTAGTGATTCCTGGGGGAAGAGCGCCTGAATATTTGCGATTAAATCCCCGAATTATAGAGATTGTTCAAGCTTTTGATAAGGCAGAGAAACCAATAGCGGCCGTTTGTCACGGGCCACAAATATTAGCCGCTGCGGGTGTGCTTGAAGGGCATACGATTAGTGCTTATCCTGCCTGTAGCCCTGAAGTGGTATTAGCGGGTGGCAAGTATGCAGATATCGCAGTGGATGGCGTACAAGTATGTGGTCATTTCATTACAGCACCAGCATGGCCGGCACATCCTGCATGGCTTGCGGCTTTTGTTGATAAGTTAGGTGTGAAAATAACGCTTTAATTCAGATAAGCCTTAAATATAGCGCTGTTAATTTTCGATGAAAGACAAAGAACAAAGAAAAGCCCGAAGTAATAATACTTCGGGCTTTTTAACAATTTAGAATGGAGATCTAATTATTTTTTAGGACCAACTTTTGCAAGTTCAGCACCTAATTCTGTATCTGTATACTTATCGAAGTTTGTTTCGAAAAGATCCGCTAATTTTTCAGCCTTTTCAGTCCACTCAGCCGCATCCGCGTATGTTGCGCGAGGGTCAAGGATTGCTGAATCAACATTTGCAATTGCTTTTGGTACTTCGAGGTTGAAGATTGGAATAATTTCTGTCTCTTCTTTATCGATATCGCCTGAAAGGATTGCATTGATGATGTTACGCGTATCTTTAAGTGAGATACGTTTGCCTGTTCCATTCCAGCCTGTGTTTACGAGGTATGCTGTTGCACCTGACTCTTGCATGCGTTTTACTAAAACTTCTGCATATTGAGTTGGGTGAAGAAGAAGGAACGCCGCGCCGAAACATGCTGAGAATGTTGGTGTTGGCTCAGTAATACCACGTTCTGTACCTGCAAGTTTCGATGTGAAACCTGAAAGGAAGTAGTATTGCATTTGCTCTGGCGATAATTTTGATACAGGGGGAATAACGCCAAAAGCATCTGCCGTTAAGAAGATTACTTTTTTCGCAGGACCCGCTTTAGAGATTGGTTCTACGATGTTATCGATATGATAGATTGGGTATGAAACACGTGTGTTCTCAGTTTTAGAGCCGTCTGTGAAGTCAACAACGCCATCATTAATCACGACGTTTTCAAGTAAGGCATCACGGCGAATAGCGCCATAGATTTCTGGCTCTTGCTCTTTAGAGAGGTTGATTGTTTTTGCATAACAACCGCCTTCAAAGTTAAAGACACCATCATCATCCCAACCGTGCTCGTCATCGCCAATTAATTGACGATTGGGGTCAGTTGAAAGCGTTGTTTTACCTGTACCTGAAAGACCGAAGAAAATAGCAGTTTCGCCATCTTTACCGACGTTTGCAGAACAGTGCATTGATGCAATGCCTTTGAGTGGAAGAAGGTAATTCATCACTGAGAAGAGACCTTTCTTCATCTCACCGCCGTACCAAGTACCACCGATCAATTGCATATTTTCAGTTAAGTTAAATGCGACGAAAGTTTCTGAGTTTAAACCCATCTCTTTATAGTTTTTGTTTGAAACTTTAGCGCCGTTTAATACTGTGAAGTCAGGCTTAAAGTTTGCTTGCTCTTCTGCGGTTGGGCGAATGAACATGTTTTTAACAAAGTGAGCTTGCCATGCAACTTCAGTCACGAAACGAACCGCTAAGCGTGTTTCCGCATTTGCACCACAAAAGCCATCAATGACAAAAAGGCGTTTACCTGAAAGTTGGTTTAAAACGAGATCTTTGAGCTCTGTCCAAACTTCTTGCGTAATTGCTTTGTTATCATTTTTGCCTTTGCCTGAATCAGCCCACCAAACGGTATCTTGAGTGGTCTCATCGCGAACAATATATTTATCTTTAGGTGAGCGACCTGTATAGATACCAGTGTCAACACCCACTGCGCCGAGGTTTGTGACAGTCCCTTTATCAAAGCCTGATAGGCTTGGATCTGTCTCTTCTTTGAAAAGAACATCGTAGCTTGGATTGTATAAAACTTCTGTTGCGGTAATACCTTGCGCTTTTAGATCGTCAATAATCTGTTGTGACATGTCTCTCGTTTCCTAAAAATTTGAATTCAAAATAAATAAACACACACTGTTTATGTGGGAATTATGATAACTAATAAACTACAAAATTACTACAACAAAGTGACTAAATTTAGAGCGCTTCTTTGAGATTGTTGATTTTATTGTTAAGTTTCGTGAGGAAGCTATCCCATAAACGTGTGAAGATACCTGTCTTTTCGACATCTTGCAGTGCAACTACAGGAAAGCTATAAAGAAGGTGCTGATCAATATAAAATTCAAGATTTCCAACGGATTCACCTTTAGCGATCGGTGCTTCTAGATCTGGATTTACTTGAATTTGTGCTTTAAGGTTATTGTACTGTACGCGCGGGAGTGTTGCTGTGATCTCTTCACTGACGCCTACAGGGACGGTTTTTTCTGTACCGTGAAGGACATTAACATCTGCAATCGTACTGCCTGCGTTATAAATTGTTTTTCGTTCGAAGTTTTGGAAGGCAAAGTTGATGAGTTCACGAGAAACGCGTTGACGATATGCTTCGCTATCTGCGCCCATGACAACCACAATAATTCTAAAACCATTACGCTCAGCACTTGAGGCAAGACCGTAGCCAGCACTATTAGTATGACCGGTTTTAATTCCATCTACAGAAGGGTCTTCCCATAATAGCGTGTTGCGGTTTTTTTGCTCGATATTATTCCATGTGAAGCTTTTTTGGGAATAAAACTTATAATGGTCAGGGAAGTTTTTGATGAGTGCGCGAGAAAGCAGTGCTAAGTCATAAGATGTTGTGATATGTTCAGGGTCTGGCAGGCCACTTGCATTTTTGAAATGGCTATCTTTCATGCCGATTTCCGCAGCTTTTTCATTCATGAGATATGCAAAAGCTTCTTCAGAGGCTGCTACGTGTTCCGCGAGCGCAACCGCGGCATCATTTCCGGATTGGACGATCAGACCTTGAAGTAAGTTGTCAACAGATACTAATGTCCCTTCTTCAAGGAACATCCGTGATCCCGTCATATTTCGGGACTTAGGCGATACATAGACCTTATCAGTTGTATTTATTTTCCCTTGCTGCAAGGCATCCGCGACTACATAGTCGGTCATAATTTTGGTGATACTTGCGGGTTCAAAGCGAGTAGAGCTATTGGACTCAGCAAGAATAGCGCCTGTTGTGTAATCCATGATGATCCATGATTTCACAGCGTATTCAGGGAGTTGTAATGTAGGTGATTGTGCAAAAGCAGTACTTGCTGCTGAGGCAATCATGAAAGTACAGATTGTGAAAATTTTCTTAAGCATGTCTTCGATCTTTAAAAATGGGTGATTGTAGTAGGAACAGGAATTGAGAATGCCGCATTTCCTGCTTCTTCACGGCTATTATAAGTGCCAATGTAGACCTTATAAAGACCGTTATCGTATTTTACTTGCGCAGGTTGATTCAATTGCCCAGTCATATTACTTTGGAAATTTCGTGCATTTTGCTCACTGCCGAAAGAGCCTAATTGAATATGATAACCGTTATTATTATGGTTCGCATTGATTGGTTGTTGATTCGTCTGTTGTGAATAACTAGCATCAATAAACTCAGGGGTCGGTGAGCCATCAAACTGCTGTTGCGCTAAGACAACAACATCCTGTGGTGGCGTAAAAGGAGATGCGCTCTGGGTCAGATTATTGGTAGATATTTGCGCGCTGTTTTGCGTAAAGCTTTCAGTCGATTGCGACACTTTCGTGACGGGATTGATGCGCGGCTTTTTACTAGGGTCCAAATATTGGTGTGGGCCAATGGCCTCGACACGAACCGGTGCTGTCCCTTTTTGAACCACATTGAGTTCTTTAGCTGCGGCAAAAGAGAGATCGATAATACGCCCTTTTACAAAAGGACCACGATCATTCACAAGCACAGTGATTGATTTATTGGTTTCTGTATTGGTGACAATGACATAGCTTGGAATCGGTAATGTTTTATGCGCTGCGGTATACGCATGCATATCATATGGCGTGCCACTAGAAGTTGGTTTGCCATGGAATTTATCCCCATACCATGATGCCATACCTTCCTCAACATACCCCTTTGAGGTCGGAAGTAATCGATAAGTCTTGCCAAAGACTACATAACTCGCGGGGTTGCCTGACTTGCTCAGTGGGTGCTCTTGTGGAATAGCACCTTTAGCAGTTGTTTTACGAGCTTTGTTACCATTAGCGGCACAACCTGCAATCAAAACGATTGCAAGTGTGCTAATGAGAAGTTTATGTTGAATCTTAAGCCCCATTATCTTTCAACCCCACGTTTAATCGCTTGTGAGACTTGGAATACGGCAAGCGCATATAATTTAGAGTTGTTGTAGCGTGTAATGGCATAGAAGTTACGATATCCGATCCACCACTCATCGACTTTCGGGCTTGCTGATACTTCAAATTCAAATAAAGTGACTTTTGCCGCAGGATCAGCATTTGTGATAATACCTGCATTTTTAAGCTGTTGAACTGTCTCTTTAGGTGGCGTTAAGCGACCTGTTTGTTTGAGTGCTTGGTAAGCATTATTCGATCCGCTAACGCTCACTTGCTCTGCTATCTTGCCATTGCGAACCCATCCGGCTTTCATGAGATAGTTACCCACAGAGCCAATTGCATCAACAGGATTATTCCAAAGATCGCGTTTGCCATCCCCTGAAAAATCCACAGCATAAGCAAGATAGCTTGATGGCATAAACTGAGGATAGCCCATTGCGCCAGCATAAGAGCCTTTATAGCTAAATGGGTCACCGCCATTTTCATTGAGAATAGTGAAGAAGCTAGCGAGCTCTTTTGAGAAGAACTCAGCACGGCGAGGGTAATCAAACGCGAGCGTGGAGAGTGCATCTAATACTTTCCATGATCCTTTGTTTTGCCCATAGCCGGTTTCAACGCCGATGATCGCGGCAATGACAAAGCGATCAACGCCATATACTTGTTCAGCACGAATAAATGTCTCTTCAAATTCATTGTAGAATTTTACGCCATCATTAATACGTTTATCTGTCATGAAGATAGGGCGGTATTTTCCCCAGTTCATTACCCCTTCGGCAGGGCGATTCATCGCTTCAACGATCTTTGGTTGAAGTTTTGTCTGATCAAGGATGTTAGTCATCCATACGGCATTGAGATTTTGCTCACGACTTACTTTGTTAATAAAGGCCTGAACATCAGCTCGTTTAGCAAGATCCGTACGTTCCGTTGAGTTCGAGGTCGCTTGTGCCGACTGTGTATTATTATATGTTTGAGTTGCCTCGCCTTTGCGAGATTCATGAAGATTGTTTTGATCCACTTTTGAAGCGCATGCGGATAAGGTCAGGGCGCTGATTAATCCCAATGCAAGTAAACGTAGTCTCATTATTGAATCCTTTTCTTAATAGAGGCAGGGTGTGAGTAGATATTCATTAATATACCAAATGAGATAAAGAGCGTCATTATAGATGTCCCTCCATAGCTCAGAAAGGGAAGGGGAACGCCGACAACAGGTAAAATACCGCTGACCATGCCAATATTGACAAATATATAGAAGAAAAATACAAGACAGATAGCGCCCCCTACTAATTGGAAGAATGAATCTTGGGCATTGAGTGAGATATATAAGCCTCGCCAGATAATGAGTAGATAGCCAATTAGTAATAAGACAGAGCCGATGAAGCCAAATTCTTCCCCAATAATGGCATAAATAAAGTCTGTCGTAGCTTCCGGTAAGAACTGAAGCGATACCTGCGTACTATTTTCCCAACCTTTGCCATAAAGACCGCCTGAGCCGATAGCAATTTTTGATTGAATGATTTGATAACCATTGCCTAAAGGGTCTAATTCGGGGTTTAAAAAGGTTTCAACACGATCTTTTTGATACTCTTTCATACCAAAAAACCACATTGAAGGGATCGCTATGGCAATGCCAATGATTGCTATTAATATGTATCGCCATTGTAATCCGCCCAGGAAAAGTACAATGACACCTGAGAAGAGGATTAAGATCGCGGTTCCTAAATCAGGCTGCATAAAAATCAAAGCCACCGGAATACCGATGATTAAGAGGCTACCCACAACATTGATGAAAGTTGGGGGGATATTTGTTTTATGAAGGTAGTAAGCGACCATCATCGGAACGGCAAGTTTAGCAATTTCAGAGGGCTGAAAGCGCATTACTTTCAAATCAATCCATCTATGAGCCCCATTTGCCTCAATACCGATAAATATAACAGCAAGGAGTAATAATAGCGCGATTAGGAAGAAAAGCGGGGTGAATTGTTTAATCCACTTTGGGGGAATAAAGGCAATCAGGATCATCATGACAAAACCAGCAATGATTTTCATCCCCTGCGACATCACATAATCCATATTGTGATTAGAGGCGCTCCACAATACTAACATGCTAAAAATGGTGAGCATTGAGATTAAGAACATCAATACCGTATCAAGATGAAAAAAGGCGAGGAAACCGCGAGGTTTCACGACTTCAGTATGATAGAGTTCTTCATAGTTCATATTTTGTCACCGCCTTGATGTTGATCGTCAATTAATGTTTGAGTGCTGCTTTTAGCGCGTAAACGATGTGTTGCACCGAGGCGAATGTTCATCAATGACTTGAGATTTTGGGTCGGTTTTTCTGATGAGTCTTGTTCAGAGTTATCTGGCGCAGGTGATTCTGGCGCAGAAAATGATTCTAATTCGAGGGTCGGTAGCGACTCTATGTCTGTGGCTTGTGATGATGATTCTGCTTTAACGCGCGCTAAGGTCTCTTGGGCATAAGGGGTATCAAAATCTTTAAGCCAGGCATCTAATATTTTCTTGGCAATAGGTGCAGCAACGCGTGAGCCGGAGCCACCATTTTCCACAATCACAGAAATTGCGATCTTCGGAGACTCAGCTGGCGCAAAGGCGACATACCAAGCATGGTCATGGTGTTTGCGATCTAATTTTGAGGCGTTGTATTTAGCGCCTTGTGCGATTGTTTTAACCTGAGCTGTTCCTGTTTTTCCGGCAGTGATATAGTCGTTTGACTTTGTGGTACGTGCAGTGCCTCGCGCGCCGTGGACAACTGCAATCATTCCATCAATGGCGGCATCCCAATATTTTTCATCCTTTAAAACGATGGATTCAATCGGATTTGGAAGGACAAACTCTTTTTGATTTGAAGGCGGCATCGCCGTTGCGCCCAAGATATGGGGTTCAAATGCTTCACCTCGCATGCCGACAATCGCCGTTGCTTGTGCAATTTGTAAGGGGGTCGTCAGCCAGTAGCTCTGGCCAATACCGGCCGTAATAGTATCGCCGGTATACCAAGGCTGTTTAAATCGTTGGCGTTTGTATTCAGGCGTCGGCGCAACACCGCTTGATTCCCCTAAGAGATCAATATTTGTTTTACTGCCTAAAGCGAAAGGTTTTAAAAAGTCCGTCATTGTTGTGATGCCCATGTTATAGGCAAGTTCATAGAAAAATACATCACAAGAGCGCTCAATGGATTTACGGAGATCTGAAGGGCCGTAGTAGCCCATATCTCTAAATTTATGATTATTACCAGGAACAGAAAAATAGCCTTTACAATTGATAATGGTATTTTCGGTAATGAAGTCATTTTGTAAGCCTGCTAGACCGATCTGCGGTTTAATCACCGATCCCGGCGGGTAGAGCCCTTGCATGACGCGATTTAAAAATGGTGTCGAGGGATCCGTATTTAAAGCATTAAAATCATCGTGAGTGATACCATCTACAAAAAGATTGGGGTCGTAGGTCGGTTTTGAAACAAAGGCGAGTACATCACCGCTTTGTGGATCAAGGGCAACAATCGCGCCATCAAAATCCTCCAATGCTTCTTCTGCAAGAATTTGTAAGCGTAAATCGAGTGTTAAATAGATGTTTTTTCCGGGAATAGGAGGGACTTCATCAATTTTACGAACAGTACGACCAGAGGAGCTTGCTTCTACGGTTTCAAATCCCATTGATCCTCGTAGGATCTCTTCAAAACTCTTTTCGGCACCTCGTTTTCCGATATGGGTAATACCGCTATATTCATGAAGCAGTCCTTTCTCGTTAATCTCTTTAATATCACGCGTGTCCACTCGGCCCACATACCCAATTGCATGGACCGCACGATTTTTATAAGGGTAAGTACGAACAAGATCTGCTTTGAGGTGCATGCCATTGAGTTTGTGCATATTAATTGCAATGAGTGCGGACTCTTCCTCTGTAAGGCCTTTTTTTAGGACGACATTTTCTTGTCTCGTCGAGCGATTGAGGGCACGCTCAAACTGTTTTCGCTCCTCGGTGCTGATAGGGATAATCTCATTAACGGCATCAATAATCTCTTCAAGCGGTTCTGTGAGGTTCTGCCTCACGACTTCAAGATTATATACCGGTATATTTGTTGCTAAAACCTCGCCATTTCGATCAAAAATTTGGCCGCGTGTTGGGGGGAGAGGGAGGAGCTTGATACGATTGTTATTCGAGCGTGTTGTATAGAGATCATGCTCAATAAACTGTAGGTGAAAGAGACGAGTCATGAGAAAGAGAAGACCAATTAAAACCAGTGTCGCACAAATCAGTGCTCGCCCTAGAAAGAGAGAGTTGGTGCTAGGCTGTTTTTTTTGTGGTCTTTCAAGTGTCATGTACTTAAATTTACTCGAGATCTAATGTTTATGGGTGCGTGCTATTCTTCTATTTATCATTGATACCGAAAATATCACAAATTTCATTCAGGATAATATTGATGATCGGCCAGAAAAGGCTGGAAACGACTATAGGCATAACCCAGTGAACAAAATTGGGCGTTGAATTCCCTAAAATTCCGTTCATCCAGATCGCAATTAAGGATTGGGCAATGAAGGCTAAAGGGATTAAAATAGTCTGTTCCGGCAGTGTCCATGTGCTAATTCGTGGATAGAAAAGTTTAATCAGATAGCAAAGAAGGGCGAAGGTAAAGCCGTGTAGCCCCCATACAAATGACTTGGAGATATCAAGTAGCATGCCAGCAAGCCAAGCAGAACCTATGCTGAAATGATTACGTAGCTTGATGGACCAGTAAATCATGATCATTGTTGTCCAGTTAGGACGAATGGCTTCAAAGAAATTAGGCATAGCGATTGTATCGAGTACGACCGAAAAACCAAACGTGATTAAGATAATCAGTGTGCGCTTGAGAAAGATCATTTATTTCCCACCTTCAGTCAAAATTAAAACTTCTCGAATACGATCAAGCTTTACGGTCGGTGTTGCAATAATTTTAGCAAAATAACCGGTAGAATCCACTGTGATTGTTTTGATAATGGCAACGGGGTAACCTTGTGGGAATCGTTGGTCTAAACCAGAAGAGACAAGCAAATCGCCGACTTTTACATCATCGTCAAAGGCAATGTTGGTAATCTCAATCTCATTGAGTTTCCCGGTACCATTGGCGATGCCGCGAATCCCGTTCCGATTGACTTCTATAGGAAGAGAGTGATGTGGGTCTGTGATTAAAATTACAGAGCTGCGTGAATTCGAGCTCGAATCTGTTTGACCGATAATGCCGAGATTGTTAAGGACAGGAAGATTTTCTGTAACACCTTGGTCAGTCCCTCGGTTAAGAATCACTATATGGCGATAAGGGTCTGAATTGATCTGGATAAGCTCTGCAATAATCGTATTATGATCTAGCTTGGAGGAAGATTGTAGAAGCAGTCTTAGGCGCTTGTTTTCAGCGGTTAAGGCCGCCATCTGCTGAGTCTCATAAGAGAGGTAGAGCTCTTTCTCCTCGAGCGTTGCAATTTTTTGCAATAGAATCTCTTTATCGGTAAACCAGTCTTGGAGATTGTTAAATCCTTTGATGGGCATTTCTGCAATGAGTGAGAGCGGGTAAATGATCTCCTCTAGATAGTATTTAGGGAGTTTTAAATAATCTGTTCTACGATCAAAAAACATAAGCATGATTGAGAGAAGGCAAAAAAAGATGACTTTGCCTTTAAGTCCAAATCTCTGGAATTCAAATTGTTCTTGAGTTCTGTCTTGTTTGTTCATGGATCATTTAATTGTTATTGAGAATCAAGCTACGTTGTTGCGACGCCATTTAAGTGCATATTATTCCCCACTTATAATAAAATACGCCTCTAATTCTTACAAAAGGGATTAGAGGCTATCGCTTATATTAAAGGTGCTGGCGCATGTTGTGAACTACAATTGACTATTCAAGTCCAAATGCATTGCTGCCATATATGCCCTGAAGTTCGAGAGCTTTACCACCGCCTCTCACGACACAGGTAAGGGGATCATCCGCAATAATTGCATCAAGCCCTGTTTCTTCGGAGATGAGCTGATCAATATTGCGAAGAAGCGCGCCGCCGCCCGTAATCACGATGCCTCGCTCAGAAATATCTGCTGCCAGTTCTGGTGGTGTTGATTCCAATGCGAGCTGAACTGCACTGACAATGCCTTGTAGCGGTTCCATTAAAGCTTCGAGGATCTCATTTGAGGTGATCGAGAACGTTCTAGGAAGGCCTTCGCTTAAGTTACGGCCGCGCACTTGAGTTTCGAGTACTTCAGCAGTAGGGAAAGCGGTACCGATATCTTTTTTAATACGTTCAGCAGTGGGCTCACCAATCAGCATACCGTAGTTTCGGCGAACATAGTTGATGATCGCTTCATCAAACGTATCTCCGCCAATCCGTACAGAGTTAGCATATACAATACCCGTAAGCGAAATAACGGCAACTTCAGAAGTTCCACCGCCGATATCGAGCACCATAGAGCCCGTGGCTTCATGTACAGGAATACCAGCACCAAGCGCTGCTGCCATTGGTTCTGGAATGAGTCTTGCTTCTAATGCACCTGCGCTTTCTGCAGCTTCTTTGATTGCTCGGCGTTCTACATGGGTTGCGCCCGAGGGAACACATACGATCACGCGCGGATTAGGGCGACCTAGAAATATATTCCGTTTCAATACTTGATTAATAAAATTTTCAAGCATGATTTCAGTTTTAGGGAGATCGGCAATCACGCCATCTTTTAAAGGGCGGGTCGTTTCGATTGTATCTGGGGTTCTGCCAAGCATGAGCTTTGCTTCATGTCCTACAGCTGATAAACGTGGGCGGCCTGTTTTGCGATCGCGCTCAATAGCAACTACAGAAGGCTGGTTTAACACAATCCCTTGTCCGCGCATATAAATCAATGTATTGGCTGTACCAAGGTCTATTGATAGATCACGGGAAAAAAAAGCCTTCAAACGTTTTGGGATCATATTAATTAGTCCTCAATGCAAATTCGGTTGATTCGATTACCCTGCTGATGAATACTTTGCTAAAAGTAGGCAGGCTCTAGATAAATAAGGTACGATTATAGCAATTAATGATCTTCAATGATTAAATATTTAGAAAATTTTTATAACCCTTAAATTGAAACGAAACCTTTGAGGAATAACGGAATGAGTCTTAAAAAACGCTTTGTTGCCGGTAACTGGAAAATGAATGGTTCACTTGCGAAAAATCGTGAACTTTTGAACGCTTTAATAGAGATGGTAAAAGATGCTGACTCTGATATCGTCGTATTTCCACCGGCTATTTATGTCCAGCAAGTGGCATCAATTGTCGAGGGTACCAATATTAAAGTCGGTATTCAAAATGTGTCAGCTGAGCCCAAGGGGGCATTTACCGGAGAAATTTCGATACCAATGGCGCAAGACTTTGGATGTGACTATATTTTGATTGGTCATTCTGAGCGCCGAACCCTCTTTGGTGAAACAGATGCAGATGTTGCGAAGAAAATGCAAGCGGTTGTAGCTGCGGGATTAGTGCCCGTTATCTGTGTGGGTGAAACGTTGGAAGAGCGAGAGTCAGGGCAAACAAACGCGGTGATTGAAATGCAATTAGTATCAGTCATTGATGCAATTGGAATCAGTGCCTTTGAAAATGCAGTAATTGCTTATGAACCTGTTTGGGCAATTGGCACAGGAAAGACTGCGACACCTGAGGAAGCGGATCAAGTTCATGACTTTATTCACTGTACATTAAAAAAATACAGTGATAACATATCTGACCTTGTAAGGGTTGTTTATGGTGGGAGCGTGAATGCTTCTAATGTAGATACACTCTTTGAGAAAAAGAATATTGATGGGGCTCTCGTTGGAGGCGCATCGTTAGAGGCTGAAGGATTTATGAAGATCGCTTTGGCGTAATTGATTTAATAAAGTTGAGAAGAAAAGAATGTTTGATAATCTGATTTATGTTCTTCATATTGCAATCTGTCTTATTATTATTGCGCTAGTATTAGTGCAGCAAGGTAAGGGCGCCAATATTGGTGCGACTTTTGGACAGGGCGCATCAGGTACTGTTTTTGGTGCTGCGGGTAAAGCAAACTTTCTTGCGCGTCTCACTAAGTGGATGGTTGTACTATTTTTTATCACAAGTCTTGTAATGATGTTTAATTCAGGTAAGATTACCGCATCAAATAGTGTGATAGATTCACTACCAACTCAGGAAGTTCCGGTTATTGGTGGCGCACCTACAACTAAGTAGGTTTCAAATCAAATTACAACTATAATGATTAAGTATGCCGGCGTGGTGGAATTGGTAGACACGCTACCTTGAGGTGGTAGTGCGTAACTGCGTCCCAGTTCAAATCTGGGCGTCGGTACCATACAAAAGGCCCTAGTTCTTATGAACTAGGGTTTTATTTTGCGTGTAATATGTTGATTAAGGTTGTTTGTGCAGTCCGTTACAATACTGCTTTATTGTAATTATTGCCGTTGTTCAATACTCTATTATTGATAGTGTTTCTTAAGTTTGAATACCCACACAAAGCGTATTCGTAATATTTCGCAATATTCATATCGATTTATGTTGAGTAGGAGATAGATGGCATTAAGAAATGCATCAGGTTCTTTAGGGGGAATATGAGTGAGTGTTTCTCTAATCTTGGGGGTTTTATCTGTTTATATTAATCGGGCAATCATCGGGTCACTGAATGAAGGGTTAATCTATATCTCCTTGTTATCCTTGAGGGATAAGTAGCTGCAATAAATAAGTTGTTAAAGAAGTGTATTTTTTTTTGTCATATGCTTGTCATGATGAAGGTTTGATTGTACTATTGTCTACCTTGATTCAGCGATCTTCTAGTAAGCAAGCTTTTCAAGATGATATGCCGGCGTGGTGGAATTGGTAGACACGCTACCTTGAGGTGGTAGTGCGTAACTGCGTCCCAGTTCAAATCTGGGCGTCGGTACCATATTAGCATAGCCCTAGTTCTTATGAACTAGGGCTTTTTGCTGTCCCTAACTATTCATTGGGGTGAACTGAATCAATATGCATACGTTGCGTGGAAGCGTGTTGAGCCGTTCTCAATGATGTGTTCCTTTTTAGCTATTTGCTCCCCTATCTTTAGAGTTATTGGCGGAAGGTTGGCAGCAGTGGCTAAAAATGAGGGGGAGTGAATGGATGAGAGGATTAAAGATGTTGTTTTAGAGGGATCATCACGTAAGCAGAATGATCATAATCGATTAAGTCGAGGTAATCCTCACAATAGCGTATATCGGTATCAGCGGATAAAGTTAAAGTGGAAAGATCGTTATTTTTTTACAGAGCAGATGGCGATGTTATTAGATGCGGGCGTTGTGATGCTTCCGGCGTTAGAGTTGTTAGAGAAAAATGCAAAAGGGCGGTTGCTTAAATTATTCCTGCGGATTTTGCGAGAGAATGTTGTCAAAGGGCACTCTATCTCTTTTACCTTAACGTTATTTAAAGGATCTTTTACGGATCTGTATATTGCGATGGTACGGATAGGGGAGGAGTCGGGGCAATTACCGCAGATGTTGATTTATCTCGCGCAAATGGAAGAAGCACGGCAAGCGGCACGCAAATCTATTCAAAAAGCGATTATATATCCCTTGATGGTGTTGATAGTCGCGGTAAGTATTGTGATTTTCATCATGATTGCGGTAGTGCCCACTTTTGAATCACTTTACAGCTCAAGTCGGATGGAGCTTCCGATTTTAACGCAAAAGGTGATGGCTGTTTCGGCTTTTATAGCGAGTCGTCAGGGTATTTACTTCGGTGTGAGCGTGTTAGTTTCAATATTTTTGCTAAAAAGTATGTATAGAAGATCTGTAACGATAAGGTACTCTTTCGATCGTTTTATGTTAAATACCCCGCTTTTTGGTGATATTTTACGTCATGACTTTAATGCAAAAACAAGTGATATCTTGGCGATAATGTTAAAGTCAGGCGTGCCGTTAGTCAAGAGTCTTACTTTATATGAAGCGAGTGTTGTCAATAGTGATCTTCGAAATAGACTACAAGGCATGCGCATGGCGCTCACCCAGGGTCAGTCACTTTTCCATACGGCGCAAAGTTCAGGTGCTTTTACGGAAGTTTTTCTGACGTTGGTATCAGTCGGAGAGATGAGTGGTGGATTGGAATCAGTGTTAGAGAAGTCAGGGCATTATCATCGTGATTTGGTTGAGAGACGGGTTACTTTACTCATTTCGTTGATTGATCCTTTATCGCTTGTTTTCATTGGGGGAATTGTTGGCGTTATTCTTATCGCTTTATATCTCCCCATGTTTAGTATGGGCATGACGCTATGATCGAAGCGAGCGATCTTTTTAACATTTTGTTGATATCGAGCTTACTTCCGATAATGCTTATTTTAATTTACCATTTTTTGTGGTTTTCGCGCATTGGTTATTTGCAGTGTGAAGTACAAGATCAATACTTTGGCGCGCAATTGAGGGCATGGTTCTTAATTTTGATCGGAATTTTTCAAAATAAATCTTTGTTAGAATTTGGTTCTGTGCAATGTGTTGTGATTGAGAGAAGAAGAAAAGCGCTGAGGTTGGCCGGTATCATCTATGGGGGGTTATGGGGGCTGTTTTTCCTGGTGCTCTATTTTGCGGACGTTTTAGATTTTAAAGTCTCCGCGCAAGATTTATTATTAATACTACTTGTGATGCCACTGAT
>CANRON010000008.1 GCA_947632245.1 uncultured Ignatzschineria sp.
ATAGGAGAAGTTGGTTGCTTATAGGGTTGCCTCTGGGAGATACAAAAAGCATCTTTTAAAAGATGCTTTTTGTGTATTATGATTAACTATATTAATTTTTATTCTTTTTTAGGAATCTCTATACGAATACTTTGTCTTTCACGATCTTTCATCCGTGCTTCACGGGCTTTTTCACGAGCTTCATCGGATAGACCACTTGCTCTGATAGGTACATGATCCTCATAGGGAAATATCATATTTTGAAAGATAAAAAAGCTAATGACACCAATAATAATCACGATAAGCGGAATGCCGAATCTAACCGCGGGAGTTTTGTTTCTGAGAAGATAGATTAAGCTAATAATAATGCCTATGAGTGCGACAACGACAAGAATCATATTGGTCCAATTGTTGTTAAGGTGATTATTGAATACTTGCTAAAAATTTAGTAAGTTTCATAAAATTTTGTTTACGTGCTGATTTCATAATAATAAACCAATCCACTATTGTCCAAATACCAAATCCTCCAATTGTAACAAGTTTTAAAATACCTAAACCTATATTACCAATATAAAAACGATCAACCGCAAAAGTACCAAAGAAGAAGGAGAGGAGCAGTGCTAATGTAGGGTCTTTGAGTTTTACCTTATCATTAAGTTGCATTTGCTGATCTGTAGAGAGGTTCTGAATAGACTGAGTGATAGTTGAAGCCATTTCTCTAGGATACTTATCTGTATTAATCAGGGTATAGTTAGTCGCAAAACTTTGTAGTGAATGGGTATTGTCCATAATAATCCTGTTGATATAAAACGATTCTGCTTTGAGTAAAAGCTTTTAATACTCTAACATTGTGGCAGAGAATCAGGCATTAGCAAGAATTATCCTTTTTATTTGCCTTCTAGTTATCTGTAGTAGGAAAGTGCAACTTGAGGTATTCCTTGGGCAGTCTTTAAGACTAAAGAAATCATATTTTTAGTAAACTCTTCAGTGTTCCCTTCAGGATTATTATACTTGTTGTAGGACAGTTTATAGATAACATATATTTGATTTCTTTCGATCTATAGAGTTTCGTATCAGCGACTATGTGGTTTGAGTTTTTTAGCTTATTAGACTCCTATTTTATGAGTAATAGGATTAATTTAGTCAAAGAGAAGTCTTCTAAAGTCTATTTTCCGGCTACGATCTCTTTAATTGTTTGAACCAAAGGCAACTTTTCCATCTCTTTTGAATAAATAAGATAGGACTGTGATAGTAGGTCACTATCTTTAATGCGTACCATTGTGATGTTTGGGTGGGGTTGGAATTCATGTAGACCGACATAGCTCACGCCTAACCCTGAGATACTTGCTTCTCTCGCACCTTCTCGGCTGCCTATTTCAATCATGGTACTCAAAACAATTTTTTCTCTTTGTAGGGCTTTTTCAAATATTTTTCGAGTACTTGAGCCTCTGTCACGATGAATGAGCGGCACTTTTTGAATATCGAAAAGCGTTGCTACTTTTTTCTTAGCAAGGGGGAGGTGATTCGGGACAGCTAGAACAATCGGTTGTTCCGTCATAGGTATGGAGAGGAGATCGGGGTGTTTTTCATCTGTTGCTAAGATGCCCACATCGAGTTCTCCTGATAAGACGCCTTCCATGATTATATTTGAGTTTCCAGGAATTAATTTAATATCAATCTGAGGGTATTGCGCATGAAATTTCTCAATAATTGGCATTGCCGCAGCTGGGCTTACGGCGCCAAATGAAAGTGTCCCCATCGTGAGATTACCATTAGCAATAAGCATCTTACGTGTTTTTTCCTCGAGTGAAAAAAGGATTTTTACTTGTTCAAAAAGCTGTTTGCCGACATCTGTGAGCGTGTTGTTATTGCGTTTACGAAAAAACAGAGAGACATTATATTGCTCTTCGAGTTCTTTGACTTGAGCCGTGATCGTCGGTTGCGATATATGTAGATATTCAGCTGCCTTGGCAAAACTTCCTAATTTGGCAACGGCATAGAAAGATCGAAGTTGTGTATAGCGCATATTAATTCCTCTGTTTTGCTGATTTAGACGCTAATAAAACAAATTTGTAGATAGCTTATTTCTATCTTCAATGATTAAAATTCGTATTTTTGCGTCATTGAGCTGTGATAATTACCGGATATTCTGTGTCCATAGTTAAACTTGATGAGGGAATCAATGAATATGTGGCAGTTTCAAAATCCAGTAAAAATTTTTTTTGGCAACGGTGTTCTTGATGAACTAGAAGCTATTCTACAAGATCGTTGTTACGCGATTGTGACATACAATAATTCTTATTTTCAGACGCTTGCTGAAGGTATTGCGCTTAATGTTAAGGGATGTGTCACTATTTTGAATCAGGTGCATGAAAATCCCGATTTAAGGGACCTACCTGAAATTTGTGCGGCATTTAAACCGCATCAAGATAAGGTAGAGATATTGGTTGCACTCGGCGGTGGCTCGGTGATTGATACCACAAAAGCATTAGCGGTCGCTTTTGATGATGCTTTGAGAGTAGAAAGAGTATTAAAAGCCGGCGAGAATGTGGATAAAGCACTTCCCTTTATTGCTATTCCGACAACAACAGGGACAGGGAGTGAGGTTACTTCATGGGCAACAATTTGGGATAAAGAGCATAACTCAAAATTTTCTTTAAATGATCCAAAACTCTATGCTATAGCTGCTATTTGTGACCCATTATTAACGCTGAAATTACCGGTATCATTGACAGTACAGACAGGGTTAGATGCTCTATCTCATGCGATGGAGAGCCTTTGGAACAAGAATCGCAATGCGATCTCTTTTCAGTTTGCAAAAGCTGCGATTCACGCCATCATTGAGACATTGCCCGCGCTAACCAATATGCCTGAGTCGGTAGAATTGCGTGAGAAGATGATGCTTGCATCTTTGAATGCTGGATTTGCATTTTCCAATACTAAGACATCAATTGCACACAATATCTCATATGGTGTAACTTTGAATAAGGGCGTAGTACATGGTATTGCTTGCTCATTTACATTGCCGATGATTTTAAGTTCATTTGCTGAAAGTCAGTGTGATGTAGCAACAAATCTTCGTGATATTTTTGGTAAAGATCTTCAGTATGCGGCAAAAGAGTTATCGGCATGGCTAGAGGCATTAGGGGTTAAAACATCTCCCGAGGATTATGGTTACGATAATGATGCTTGGAATCAGCTTGTGATCGACGCTTTGGACGGAGAGCGGGGTAAAAACTTCTCTGGAAATATCGATCAATTAATTGCAGCTTTTATATTTTAATTTTTCACAGATAAAATCTATATTAGACCGCATTCAATAGCCCCTTAAGGGTATTGAAGGGACGGATAGAATTTAGCAATAAATGTCGTAAACTTGTCATAATCGTCGAGTATAGTTTACGTCAATAGTTTTAACGATAAATTGAGAGTGTTTTATATATAGCACTCTCTTACAGATTGATAAGAATAGGGATGAGAGATGAAAAAAGTAGAAGCGGTTATTTTTGATTGGGCGGGAACAGTTGTTGATTTTGGTTCATTTGCACCGACACAAATTTTTGTTGATGCATTTAAGAGTGCCTTTAATTTCGATATTACGCTTGCAGAATCACGTGGGCCGATGGGAATGGGGAAGATAGACCATATTCGTACACTCCTGAACGATCCAATTATTAAAGCGCGATGGGCTGCGCAGTTTGGCCAAGAGCCATCAGAACAAGAAGCACAAGAAATCTATGAAACATTTATGCCACTTCAAATTGAAGCCGTTGTTAATTTTGCAGAACCATTAGAGGGTGTTTTAGATGTCGTTGCTGAGCTTAGAGAGCAAGGGATTAAGATTGGTTCTTGCTCAGGTTACCCAACGCCCGTAATGGCTGCGCTTGTACCTGCCGCGGAAGGTTTTGGTTATAAGCCAGACTGTGTGGTTGCAAGTGATGAGATTAAAGCAGGATCGCGCCCAGGTCCTTGGATGGCACTTAAGAATGTGATTGAGCTTGGCGTGATGGATGTTGCAAACTGCGTGAAGGTTGATGATGCGGTTGCAGGAATGCATGAAGGGATTAATGCTGGAATGTGGGCAGTAGGGATCTCTGTTTCAGGCAATGAGTTTGGTGCAACATATGATGAATACAAAGCAATGACTCAAGCAGAAATCGATGAGCGCAAAAAAGCGGCGGTAGAAAAGCTTTCAAATGCCGGTGCACATTATGTGATTGATACTGTTGCAGATCTGCCTGCCGTGATTGACGACATTGAACGACGCTTAAATGCTGGAGAGCGCCCATAAATAATCGTATTCTTATACTGATTGAAAGTTATAGCCTGAAACATCTGTTTGTTTCAGGTTTTTTTATTAGCAGGTAGGGGGGTAAATCATTCAGGAAGATGTTTTAACGTAAGATCGGATTATTCATAAGTATGATGTGATGAATTTTACTGAGGAGGAGATAATAATATTGAAATCTTTAGAGAAAGTCCGAAATAGGGTTGATTTATGCTATCTTGGAGAGATGAAAAAGATTATTGCAAGGGGATATTATGAGTGAGAAAGATTGTTTGGGGTCAACTTCACGATTGGTGGAAGTTGATCAAGAGCATTCGCTGTTAAAGAACTATAGTGCAGCGAAAAATTATCTTTTGAACATAGATGCCCGCGAACGAGAGAGCTTCATTCAAGATATGCAGTTTCAAACTGCAAAAGCTGCTTTTGCACGTTGTGAATTGATTCTTAATCATGCAAGCTTTAAAGTCCGGAGCATAAAGGTTAAAAACCTAAGGCGTTTAAATGAATTATCGCTGACTTTTGATGATCGTTTAACCGTACTCATAGGGGAAAATGCTACCGGAAAAACAACAATTTGTGAGAGCTTGACGAAAGCATTAACTTGGGTCTTAAGTGCTATTAATCGTGAAGAACTCAATGGTGTTGATATATCGGATGATGATATATCAACCGGCAAAAATAATGCCAGCATTGCTGTGGAGATGGAATTAGATCCTCATAACAAGATTCATTTTTCATTAGAAAAGAGTTTACAAGATGGTGCGGTTGCGAAGAAGTCGAACTTCTTAGAATTAGAAGCTTATGCCCGAGTGATTCGAGATTGTATTACCGTCAATGGCTGCGAGGTCACGTTGCCATTATTTATATTTTATAGCGTCAATAGACCCAATTTTATTCGAGGTGCCCGGAAAATCCACTTAAATAGGGCAAGTGCCTATGATCATGCGCTAGAAGATAAGGTGAGAATCTCGGACATGATTGAGTGGTTTGTGACGCTTGAGAATTTATCATTGCAGGATTCAGACTCAGAATTACGAGACCTCAGACAATTCAAAGCACTCTTAGAAGAGACGCTACAGGATTTTTTAAGCAAAGAGAGAGATGCTGATGTTATGAAGCGCGCACTCTTAGAAGATGCCTTAAGTGGCATTCGAACCAAAATTAAAGATACTGATGAGAAAATAGATGCGCTTTTAAGTCGTCCTGTAAATGCCGCAGAAAAGCTGAAAGAGATCGTGAATGAAGTCGTACAAGATTTAATTCCAAATGCGACGGCTATTTTTGTAGATCGTTCAACGGGGAAAGATAGGGTGGTTCTCTCTATCTATGATGAACTGCATGATATTCAGTATCTATCGCATGGACAGAGATCCGTGTTATTTATGGTCGCGGACCTTATTTCGCGGCTCGCGATTTTAAATCCCCATTTAGAAGATCCTCGAATTAGCCCAGGAGTAATTATTATTGATGAGATAGAGCTGCATCTTCATCCTACTTGGCAACAAACCGTCATTGATTCTCTTCTGAAAATTTTCCCAAATATGCAATTTGTAATTACGACGCATAGTCCACAGGTAATTTCGACTGTTCATAAAGATCAGATTCGCTTCTTAAAGAATGATTTTGAAACGAATAAGATCAAAGTACATTCTCCTAGCTTTCAAACGCGAGGACTTTCGGCAGATAATATCTTATTAAGAATACTGAACATTTCAGATACGCCAGATGTCATGGAGTATCAGCAGTACCAACAATTTGAAAAAATGATAGAAAATGGACTTGATGATACGCCGGAAGGTATCGCTCTGTATGAATTATTAGAGCGGCACTTTGGAAAGGGGAGTCTTGAAATGGAGAAAATTCGTCATCAGCAAAAATTACAAGCGTTAAAGTCCCGGATTCGTAATCGAAAACTCGCACGAGAGAAGGTTGATTAGGAGAGCGAGCAATGAGAAAACTGAAAAGACCGAAAGATGCCCCTAAGTGTTTGGTGCGAGCGCAGGAAAATGGTGCAACAAACTGGCAACGCTTGCGCGGGGGGGATCGTCGTGAAATCTGGTCAAAGCTCAATGAGATGCAGTTTATGATTTGTGCTTATTGTGAGAGCACTTTTACGAAAGACGATAGTCATATTGAGCACCTTTATCCAAGGTCAAAGTATGAGGGCTTAACTTTTGAATGGAAGAACTTATTTGGTTCTTGTAATAATGAATTTACGTGCGGGATTTTTAAGGATAGTGCCCGTAATCCGCATCAAGTTAACCATGAACTATTAATCAAGCCTGATCAAGATGATCCAAGAGAGTATTTCCATTTTTATAAAAATGGGCGTATCTCCGCAAAGTCTGGGTTAACGGAGAAACAATATCTTCGTGCGAAAGAGACGATTAAAGCTTTTAATCTTAATAATACAACGCTTACAAGTTTGCGCAGACGGCATCTAGAACCGCTGTATCAACTAGAAGAAGATTTTATTATCTGGAGTGATATCTGCGAGGATGACCCTGAGCTGCTCGATGAGCTCGCATATGAGATCAGGTTGCTGATGGCTGAGCAAGAGGATACTGCGTACCAATCTGTAAAGCAGCACTATATTCGGAATCATTTGGATCTATTAGGTGTGTTAAAAGCATAGTAAATGAAATACTAGGGCTTTTTGTTCTGCTCTTGAAAATAAATCGCCGACTCTACCCCTTCAAATAAAGTTAGATTAAAATACCCGATGATATTCTTATCGGACATTTTTGTCGTGAGGATTGCAATGTGTCGGATATTGATGATATTAAAAAGGGATACATCTGATAGATGTATCCCTTGGGGGATTGGTATCATACTTTATGACAGCGGATTATTCTTCTGAATCATCCTTAGCAATCACTTCTATAGTGGTTTCATCCGCAACCATTGTAATCTCTTCGATGATCTCGCCTGATTCATCTGCTGTGAGTGCCTCAGAATCTTCTTCTACACACACAACATCACTCTCTTCAATACGGGACATGCCGACAACAATATCACCCTCATCAAGACGGATGAGGCGAACGCCTTGTGTGTTACGGCCAAGAATTGAGACTTCCTTGATTGCCGTACGAACAAGTACGCCATTACAAGAGATTAACATGACCTCATCATCTTCATCGACAATGGTGGCGCCGATAATTTGACCATTGCGTTTAGATGTTTGGATACCGATTACCCCTTTACCACCGCGATTACGTCTTGCAAACTCTTCAATACGCGTACGTTTACCATAGCCATTTTCAGTCGCGATTAATACAATGCCATCGTCAATCGCAAGCATCATAGAGATAACGCGTTGATCTTGATCTTCCGAAAGGGTAATCCCTTTCACGCCGCGTGAACCACGCCCTGTTGATCTGACATCAGATTCGCTGAATCGGTTCACAAGGCCAGTATTGGTGAAGAGCATAATATCGTTATCACCCGATGTGATTTCGGTGCCGATCAGCTCATCGCCCTCATCAAGGTTAACCGCAATCAACCCGCTTGAACGTTGGCTCTGGAAGTTTGAAAGTACCGTTTTCTTCACAACCCCAAATTTGGTTGCCATAAAGATGTAACGGTCATCATCATAACTATCCACAGGCAGCATTGAAGTAATACGCTCATCTGCTTCAAGGGGGAGAAGGTTAATGATAGGGCGACCACTTGCGCCGCGCCCTGCTTCTGGCAATTCATAGACACGAATCCAGTATACTTTCCCTTTAGAAGAGAAGCACATGAGCTGCGCATGCGTGCTGACAACCATTAGATGTTCAACATCATCCTCGTTGACAACACGCGCGGCTGATTTACCACGACCACCACGGCGCTGGGCACGGTATTCATCGAGTTTTTGATATTTAATATAGCCACGGCGTGAGAGTGTTACAACTACATCTTCCTCGGCAATAAGATCCGCTAAACTGATATCTTCAGCGGCTTCGCGTATTTCCGTACGGCGTGCATCGCCAAATTCATCACGAATCGCAATAAATTCTTCTTCAATTACTTCTTTTAAGCGATCGGGGTTTGTTAAAATTTCGATTAACTCACGAATCGTATCTAACAGACCTTTATATTCATCTAAGATTTTGTCTTGTTCAAGTCCTGTCAAGCGTTGTAAGCGCATATCTAAAATAGCTTGCGCTTGCTCTTCAGAGAGCTTGTACTCATTATCAATTAAGCCAACGCCGGTTAAACCATCTGGGGTTGTTTTGAGTTCTGCCGCGCGCGCAAGCATTGCTGAAACTTCGCCCGGCGCCCAGCTGCGAGCAAGCATACGCTCTTTCGCTTCCGCACCCGTTGCGGATGTGCGAATGAGTTGAATCATTTCATCAATATTCGCAAGTGCAACGGTTAAACCTTCGAGCAAATGCGCACGATTACGGGCACGTTTCAGATCAAAAATCGTACGGCGCGTAATCACTTCTCGTCTATGGAGTAAGAATGCTTCTAAAACTTGCTTGAGGTTTAAGAGTTTGGGCTGGCCACGATCAATGGCAACCATGTTAATACCAAAGCTCGATTGTAGTGCCGTATGTTTATAGAGTTGGTTGAGAATGACCTCGCCCATTTCGCCGCGGCGAAGCTCAATAACGATACGCATACCATCTTTGTCTGACTCATCACGAAGACCATCCGGCGCAATGCCCTCAATGATTTTTTCACGATAGAGTTCCACAATACGTTCAATAAGGCGCGCTTTGTTGACCTGATAGGGGAGTTCGGTGATGATAATGACATCGCGATCACGTTTCTCATCACGCTCAATCTCAGCGCGAGCACGAATGACTACGCGCCCTTTTCCTGTATGATAGGCTTCACGAATACCGCGAGTACCATTAATGATTGCCGCTGTTGGGAAATCTGGTGCAGGAATATGTTCCATGAGCTCATCAATTGTGAGTTCTGGATTTTGTAAAAGTGCAAGTGAAGCATTAATGGTTTCAGTTAAGTTATGCGGCGGGATATTTGTTGCCATTCCCACGGCAATACCGGATGAACCATTGACTAATAGATTCGGAATACGGGTTGGCAGTACTGAGGGCTCTGTTTCAGATTCATCATAGTTTGGCGTGAAATCGACAGTCTCTTTTTCGATATCTTGTAAGAGCGCTTCAGCGATCTTACTCATTCTTACTTCGGTATAACGCATTGCAGCCGCTGAGTCACCATCGATAGAACCGAAGTTACCTTGGCCATCAATGAGCATGTAGCGTAGCGAGAAGTTTTGTGCCATACGGACAACAGAGTCATAAATCGCAGAGTCACCATGGGGGTGATACTTACCCATTACATCCCCAACGATACGAGCGGATTTTTTGTAGGGCTTGTTCCAATGGTTGTTAGTTTGATTCATGGAATGGAGGATTCGGCGGTGTACGGGCTTCAATCCATCGCGGACATCGGGGAGCGCACGACCGATGATGACACTCATTGCATAATCAAGGTAGGAGTTTTTCATCTCCTCTTCTAAACTAATCGGGACAATCTCTTTGGCAAAATCACTCATTGAACCAACCTTTCTTGAACGAATATATTAAAGTATAAATAATGGAGGATTATAGCACATTATGCTAATTAATTCGTCTGAATAAGTAGAAATTCGGAGGATATTAGAAATGGTGTGCAGATAGCTATCCCCCTACATCTTTATCAATAAATGTCAAAAAACGAATATTTGATGAAAAAGAAGAGGTAAAACATCTTTTTTAATTTTTTGATAAAACTTTATTATGAAGAGCGCTGTTATTGAGATATTGTAAATGTTGTTCACCGAAATGTTGCGGTTGCTCTATAGAAATCTAGTCAGAATGTCGTTATCAAGAATGAAAAATGATTAACGTCTTGAAAGAATGCGAAAAGACAGAACTTATAATACAATGGCAATATTGTTATACACATCCTCTAAGGAATAGATCAATAACCATGTTTCAATCGACCAAAAAAATGATGCTCCTCTTATCGGTAATGATCTTTATCGTAGGTTGTGGGCAAACAGGACCATTGTTTATTGCTCAAAGCGAAGCGGAGCATAATGATGGTCATTTCATGACTAAATATAAAGCACCTAAAGACCAGAAAAATGAAGATTAATCACACTCTTTTAACGGAAGTGGCGCAGCAGTTTCAGACGCCTTTATATGTTTACTCTGCAGATAAAATTTTAAGCAATTACGAAGCGTACCATAAAGGATTTGGGGATTATCCACACCTGATCTGCTATGCGGTTAAGGCGAATAGTAACTTATCGATTTTGAAGTTATTAGCAGAAGCTGGTTCTGGCTTTGATATTGTCTCAAAGGGTGAGTTAAAACGCGTACTTGCAGCCGGGGGTGATCCTAAAAAAGTGGTCTATTCTGGTGTGGGCAAGAAAGAAGTAGATATTGAGTTTGCGCTCAAAGCCGGTATTGGTTGTTTTAATATTGAGTCGGTTGCGGAAGTCTATATGATTAATCGCGCAGCCGCGAAGCTCGGCGTAAAGGCACCAGTATCACTGCGTATTAATCCAAATGTGGATGCGAAAACACATCCTTATATCTCGACAGGATTGAAAGAGAATAAATTTGGAATCAGTATGGCAGATGCTTTGCCGATGTATCGTGAGATGGTAAGAATGCCGAATATCGATGTTCAAGGTATTGATTTCCATATAGGCTCTCAACTGACAGAAATAGCGCCTTATGCGGAAGCATTAGATTTAACGCTAGCACTGATTGATGAGCTTGCGGAAATTGGGATTCATTTGAAGCATTTAGATATGGGCGGCGGTCTAGGTATTCGTTATGAAGATGAAACGCTCGTTGATCCTGCGGTATGGATCGCCCAAGCAATCGAGAAAATCGGCGATCGCGATCTTAAAATATTGATTGAGCCAGGCCGTTCGATCGTAGGCGATGCCGGCGTTTTAGTGACGCAAGTCATCTTGACGAAAGAGAACGAAGGTAAGCATTTTGCAATTGTAGATGCCGCTATGAATGATTTGATTCGTCCGGCGCTCTATAGTGCATGGATGAATATTATTAACCTCGATGAAAATAGTGAAGAAGAGGTACGAAATTATGATATCGTCGGCCCTATCTGCGAAACTGGAGATTTCTTAGGAAAAAATCGCGCGCTTGCATTGACCTCGGGTGATTACTTAGCTGTAACGCATGCTGGCGCTTATGGCTTTACGATGGCATCAAATTATAACTCTCGCGGTAGAGCTGCAGAAGTGCTTTTAGTAGGGAGTGATGCGAAGTTAATTCGTGAGCGAGAATCGGAAGAATCGCTATATGAGAAAGAGATCAATCTCCTGTAAGTGCCACCGGCTCTATAGGGACTCTAGGCATATAGTTAAGGCAATATTATAAAAAATGAATAAAACATCCCAAAGTGTTTGCGCTTTGGGATTTTGTTTTTAAAATAGAGCAGATGGTATTTATCAATATCATTTCATCAGGCAATACTGCTCATTAAGACCCCACTCGCTAAACTGTTTTTTAGTGAGTGAATTTACCGTTAATGCCGTTAAGGTTAGGAAAACCCTATGTTAAAACTATCAGATTATGATTATCATCTTCCCGAAGAGCTTATCGCACAATTCCCGCCGAAAGTAAGGGGAACCTCGAGGCTCTTAGTTCCGAAGGCGGGGCAATTACAGGATCATACATTTGAAGATTTAATTGATTACTTAAATGCGGGTGACCGTATTATCATCAATAATACGCGCGTATTACCGGCGCGTCTTTTTGGGGAAAAAGAGACGGGCGGCAAGGTTGAAATTATGGTTGAGCGTCTGGTGAGTGAAACGGAAGTGCTCGCCCAGATTAAAGCGAGCAAAGCATTAAAAGAAGGGCAACCCGTTTTTATTAACGGTGAACCCTTGTTAGAGATGGTTTCTCGCGATGATGCCTTTTTCCTATTAAAAACGATTGATAGCTCGCCGATTGCAAAGGTGTTAGAAGCTTATGGACATTTGCCATTACCGCCTTATATAACAAGAAGTGATGAAGCGTTAGATCAATCGCGTTATCAAACCGTATTTAACAAAGAGGAGGGCGCGGTTGCGGCGCCGACAGCCGGACTGCACTTTACAGAAGAATTTTTAGAAAAAATTCGCGCCAAAGGTGTTGATGTTACCGAAATTACGCTCCATGTGGGTGCGGGTACTTTTCAACCGATCCGTAGTGAGGATTTAAATGAGCATCAAATGCATAAAGAGTGGATTTCTGTCCCACAATCAGCAGTTGATGATATCTTAAGCACTAAAGCCCATGGTGGGCGCGTCATCGCAATTGGGACAACGGCAGTAAGGGCATTGGAATCAGCAGGATTATCCGGAGAGTTAAAAGCATTCACCGGGGATACGAATATTTTTATAAAGCCTGGCTTTGAGTTTAAAGTGATTGATGGATTACTAACAAATTTCCATCTCCCTAAATCAACCCTTCTAGTATTAGTCTCAACGCTCATGGGTAAAAAGCGAATGGAAGAAGTATATCAACATGCGGTAAATGAGCAGTATCGTTTTTTTAGCTACGGCGATAGCATGCTCTTAATTCCTGAAATGGATAAAGTGGGGGATTAGGATGACGAAGAAGGGATTATCGACTCAAGATGTTAAAACACTATCGCTCTCATCCCTTGGTGGGGCGCTTGAGTTCTATGACTTTATTGTCTTTTTAACCTTTGCCTCGACTTTAAAGGTGCTTTTCTTTCCGGCAGAATCCGAGTTAATCGCGACGATTATGACATATCTCACTTATGCGATTGCCTACTTTGTACGGCCGATTAGCGGGGTGATATTAGCGCATTTTGGGGATCTCATTGGGCGCAAGAAAGTCTTTATGTTCTCGCTCTTTATGATGGCAGTGCCCACACTATGTATCGGATTATTGCCGACCTATGCGTCAATTGGCTATTTGGCGCCTATCTTGTTATTTACGATGCGGATTTTGCAAGGCGTGGCATTAGGCGGGGAAGTGCCGAGTGCGCATGTGTTTGTGACAGAACATGTACCGGGGAATCGCTTTGGCATCGCCAATAGCGCTATTGCGGCGGGATTGACGTTTGGTGTATTGATCGGGCACTTTGTCTCGACAATGATGAATGTGAGTTTCTCAGCACAAGAGACGCTCGATTATGCTTGGAGAATACCGTTTATACTCGGTGGTGTTTTAGGATTATTGGCTGTTTATCTGCGCCGCTATTTAAAAGAAACGCCGGTATTTTTAGAAATGCAGAAGAAAAAGGCGTTGCATGCCGGTACGCCGATGAAGACAATTTTAAAAGACTTCCGACCTCAAGTTTTTATCGCCACATTGAGCACATGGCTCTTAATTACCGGCGTCGTGCTGGTATTATTAGCGCCGAATTTGATGAAATCAGATATGTTTGGATTGGACGCGAGCTTTGTGAATAAGGCAGCGCTTGTTGCGACATTTATGAATATCATCGGAAGTTTAGCTGCGGGTGTTTTAGTGGATCGCTTTGGGCTACGTAAAACGCTCTTTAGCTTTGCGCTCTTACTTGCGATCACGAGCTTCATATTCTTCCATGCGTTAGGAGATGCCAATCTTACGAAAGTCGGAGTGTTATATGCCGTTGCATCATTCTTTTTAGGGATTGTGGCTTGCGTGCCGATGATTATCATTCGACTTTTCCCTGCAGATATCCGTTTAACAGGGATGGGCTTTTCCTACAATATTGGAAATGCAATCTTTGCCGGATTAACCACCTTTTTGGTACCGATTATCGCCGAGCATTTCCATCCGATGTTCATCGCCTATTACATTCTGTTTCTCTGCGGCTTGGGGATATTTCTAAGTATCTATCTTGGGAAGAAGAGCTTGCCGAGTTATATATAAATAATATTGTGAAAAATAAAAAATGGCGCCATTACAGGCGCCATTTTTTATCAATAGGATCATTAATATTGTGAGGGGATCTATAGTAATGCTTCAGGCGATTCGGGTAAAATCTGTCCACCATCAATAATAATGGTTTGCCCTGTAATGTATTTTGCTTCTTTGGAGGCTAAAAATGCCGCGGCATAACCAATGTCTTTCGGCTCACCTAAAGTATGGGTAGGAATTGTTGCACGCATCTGATTGAGATAGGCTTCACCTTGCGCTTTTAAGCCATCTGTTAAAATATTGCCAGGAAGCACTGCATTCACAGTAATGCCAAAACGCGCATACTCAAGTGCGGCGCTTCGCATAAAGCCAAGCTGCGCGGCTTTCGATGCCCCATAATGGCTCCAACCGGGGAAGCCTGTAATATTGCCGGTGATGGAAGATGTAATTATAACGCGACCATAACCTTGATTTTTCATCGCTTTCAGCGCCGCTTGCACGATAAAAAAGGTCCCTTTTACGTTGACGCTTTGCATGATATCCCAATCGTTTTCTGTCATCTCTTCGATAGTGGCTTGTGGGAAGATACCGGTATTAGAGCAGAGAATATCTAAGCGACCATGTTGAGCGATGACTTCTTGAATACGGGCTTGGCAGAGGGATTGTTGGGTCACATCGAGTTCAACAAACTCGCATCCTAGCTCTTTAGCTGTATTATTCCCGGCAGTTGTATCAATATCTGCGATAATCACGGTTGCACCGGCTTCTCTCAGTGCTTCGACAATACCGCGACCAATGCCTTTTGCGCCACCGGTAACCATTGCAACTTGCTTTTCTAATGAAAACATATGAACCTCTCATCATTTTGATAATATGCCATTGATCAAAGCTTAGGACTTCATTTAAGCGGCATATTAAAGTTGATCGTTAAATCCATTTATTGAATCCTCCACTTATCCTTAAAAGAGGGCTGTTATTGTTAAACAACAATATATATCTAATCTATATATACCTTATCGGATATTGCTCTAAATGATAGTTTTTTTTGATATGAGCGCCTCAGAAATAGCGAAAGGCACTTATTACGATTGTTACTAGAAGATAAAGAGCATTCTGATAGATCTGGTTTCAGTTTCTTTACAGCTGGTGAGAACTCAAATTAGATTTGGTTTTAAAGGCTCATTATGGAACAATAGACTCAGACATTTTAATTTTTAGATAAAGGCACAAAATGATAGACAATGATGGCTTTCGGGCAAACGTTGGAATCATATTGTGTAATCAAAATCAGCAACTTTTCTGGGGTCATCGGATTGGGCAGTTAAATGCTTGGCAGTTTCCACAAGGTGGAATTGATCCAGATGAAACGCCAGAAGAAGCCATGTATAGAGAGCTTTATGAGGAAGTTGGACTACGCCCTGAACACATTAAGATTTTAGGCCGAACAGATCGGTGGTTGCGTTATCGCCTCCCCCAAAATTTGATTCGTCGAAACCCTATGAGTGAGCGAACATGTATCGGACAGAAACAGGTTTGGTTTTTGCTCGAGTTCGTAGGAGATGAAGAGGATTTTAATCTGAACGCGGTAGACAAACCCGAATTTGATCACTATAAATGGGTTGATTATTGGTTACCACTGCGCGATGTGATTCATTTTAAACGTAAAGTATATGATAAAGCGCTGACAGAACTCGCTCCTTTAATTTTTGAAAAAGTGGCGCCGAAAAAGCCACGAGATCTTCGTTCTAAAAGACGGCACTCACTATTTAGAATGCATTCTCGAAAGAGTACAATTAAAGAGAAAGATGGTCGTAAAACCCTCACTTATGAAGAGAGTACTGTCACGATTGAAAAAAGCACGTATTAGACGTGCTTTTTTTATAGTTTTTTGTATTAAGGCCTACATTGATGAGCGCGTATCAACTACTCAGCGTTTGAGGGAGATGTTGAGCGCAATGTCACGATAAAGGCTAGGAAAGTCATAATACTACCGACTATTAGAACAGATGAGATCCCTCGACTATCGTACAACCATCCTCCTAGATATGACCCTGCTGCAATTGCGAGGTTAAACATGCCGATATAAATAGCCGTCATCGCTTCGATGGAGTTAGGAGATAGCCTAAACATCCAAGTCATAAGACTTACGGAAACTGCGCCATAAGCAAAACCCCATAAGAGTAAAATAATCGTGGAGATGCTTTGAAGGTGAGCGAAAAATTGAAATAAAATAATGCAGAGCGTTAAAAGGCCGGCAATCATTAACACCACGCTTTTAAGATAACGACCGGTGAGATTACCCAAGAGGAAATTCCCAATAATTCCTAACAATCCATAAATAAAGAGCAAGCCCCCAATAGATGACTCTGAAAATGATGCTTGAGTTTGTAAAAGCGGACGAATAAAAGTGTAGCTTGTAAAATGACCTGCGACTAATAAAAACGTAATGATGATACCTGTCCAAACGGTCCCCCTTTTTAAGACGACTTTTAAAGTAGATACATCAAATACTGATTGTGAGGGAAGCGGGGGTAAGCTCAATAACATGAGAATTATTAATATTATGGTTAAACCTGTCATGCAGATAAAAGCGAGCTCCCAACTGAGTAAGTCTCCTAAATAAACGCCAATCGGTATTCCGAAAACAGAGGCTGCGGCAACACCACTAAAGATAATAGACGTTGCTAAAGTTATATGGCGCGTTTCAACAATACGTACGGCAAGACCGCCGGCTATTGTCCATATTCCGCCCATGCTAACGCCTAATAGAATTCTTGCGAATAATAAAAAAGCGATGTTGGGCGCAATACTTGAAAAGATATTAGCTGCGCAGAGCAAAAGCATAAAGCTCACTAAAAGATATTTACGATTAGTTTTTGAAAAAAGCAGGAGAATGAGCGGTGCCGCAAATGCTGCAACTAAGGCAGGTAAGGAGACGATTAAGCTAATCTCTCCTTCAGAGACTTGAAAGGAGGCGGCAATGGGTGAAAGTAGACCAATGGGTAACATCTCTGTGGAAACAACGGTAAAAATGGAAAGCGCAAGCGTAATAATTGCAATCCAGGGGCGAATAGAATGGTGAGGCGCTGTATTCATAAAATGTTCCCTATATGTGGAGAGATATCTCAGAGAATCACTGAGGGGGCATTCAATATACGATGACCTATTTTGTTGATAAACTAGACTCAGTTCACATCATAGGGGAATAAAAGTGTTTAATAGCCATATGCTCGACAATATCGGGGATCTAAGAGTTTTTTTGATGGTGGCGGATACCGGTAGCTTTACAAAAACAGCAGATATTGCCGTGTTGTCACGTTCTGCTGTAGGTAAAACCATTGCGAAGCTGGAGAAAAATCTACAGACTCGGTTATTTCATCGTACAACCCGTGTCGTTAGGCTGAGTGATGAAGGATCGGTTTTTTATGATTACGCATTACGTATTGTGAAGATGATGGAAGAGACAGAGCAGGTGTTTCATCACAAAGCGCCTCACGGCAAACTGACAATTACAGTGCCAAGTGTTTTTGGGCGATTACATGTTATGCCTGTTATTTGGGAATATAAGGCACGCTATCCCGAGGTTGAGGTATTGGTATTCTTTACAGATGAATACCAAGATATTGTGCGAGAAGGTATAGATCTTGCTATTCGGATAGGATCAAGCGCGGATAGCAGCCTGATTCAAAAAGTATTAACACACCATCAGTTGATAACCTGCGCTTCCCCCGTGTATCTCGCTGAAAATGGTATTCCGGAGACTCTAGAAGCACTCAGCGATCATCAATGCTTACGTTATTTACATGAGGGTAAACCCGTGACATGGAAATACCAGAATCAAGATGAAGCATTCGAGATTTCTCCGAAAGGACTCATTGCGCTACAAGATACAGAATCACTATTAATGGCAGCGTTAGCGCATAGAGGCATTGTGCAGCTGAGTTCATTTTTAGTAGATAACGAGATACATAAGGGTAATTTAAATAGGATATTGTCAGATTTTTTACCGAAAAAGGAACCTATTTGTGCCGTTTATCCCTCGAAGAAATATCTAGCCCCGAAAGTGAGGGGCTTGATTAATCTGTTTTCAGAAGCATGGTCTAAAAAAGATACATAGTAGGCATTTTGTATGATTCAGCGCGGTTATCTTGCCGGAATCCAACCCCGTTTTCTATCAATACTGATTGCCATTTTGACCATAATGGCGCCGCGGAGGAACATAAAAAATAAGAATGTGAGCCAGAGGCCATCATTTTTAAGGGGGAGCAAGATGATTCCCATTGGGAGTGCGATGGCGAAAGCGAGTAGCATGGCATTGCGCATCTCCCGCGCCTTTGTTGCGCCAATAAAAAGCCCATCCAGTAAATAGCTCCATACGCTGACAAGTGGCAATAGGGTTAAGTAGGGTAAAAGCGGATAGGCGGCTTCTCTAACTGCTGTGATATTGGAGATCATATCAATAAAATCATCGCCTAAAAATAGGAAAATGATGCAAAAAATCAGACTAATGAGTAATGCCCAGCCCCCAGCAACGCACATAATGGAGAGGAGTTCAGGTCTATTACGTTCCCCAATGGCTTTGCCTGTGAGCGCTTCAATGGCATGGGCAAAACCATCTAATAGATAGGCCATAATAAGCAGCGCATTTAAGATAATCATGTTTGCTGCAACTGTATCTCCGCCCAATCGAGTACCTTGTAGTGTGACTAAGAAAAAGACTAAATGCAGCGTGAGACTGCGGATAAAAATATCACGGTTGACAAACAGTAGCGGTTTCCAGTTTGCCCATCTTTTCAGCGGGGAAAGTACCCAGTTACCGAGGCTTCTTTTTAAAATTTGCGGCAGAAACATCAGCCCTACAAAAAGTCCCAAATATTCTGAAATAACCGCGGCTTTTGCAACACCGATGATCCCCATATCGAGTTTCAAGATAAAGAGTAGCGTGAGAATAATATTGAGAATGTTGGTGGCTATCAGCATATAAAATGGGATACGTGCTGTTTGCATCCCCAAAAACCAGCCAATGAGGGCGAAATTCATTAATGCTGCCGGAATGCCGAGCATACGCCAATAAAAGAATTTAGATGCTTGGCTATAGAGTTCTGGTGCTGGATTCATCACAAAAAAAGCGAATCGAGAGATGGGAATCGCGAGGGTGCCGAGGATGAGAGCAAGACCGAAAGCGAGTAGTAATCCTTGTAGGAGAATTTGGCGTACGCCCTCGCCCTGACTATTGCCATGTGCTTGAGCTGTAAATCCTGTCGTCCCCATTCTCAGGAAATTAAGCGTTGCGACTAAAAAGACATAAATACTACTACCCACACCTACCGCAGCCATGTTATCTGCATCATTAAGGTGACCGACGATAATTGTATCGACCGTGCCAACGAGCGGAACCGATATATTGGAGAGAATCATGGGAAGCGTGAGCGCCCATACACGTTGATGAATAGATAGGTTACGCCAAGCGCTCGTTAGTGTATTGAACATAGGATGAATAGTGATATCTCTATAGTAAAAAGAAGGGAAAAGAGTGAAAGAAGTCGCCCAAGGGGGAAAGGTATGTCAGGTACAATAAAAACAGTCTAATTTTTGATTAATTATTGGTCAAATTTAAAAAAAGTAGTGATTTATCCTTGAATCAAATATTTTCGCCCCCATTTATTATACCGTAAGCAAGAACTCTCCTCTTGTTATTGAACAACAAATAAGATGTGAGAGCAATAAATGATAAAAACATAAGATTAACAATCTTTTAATGAGGAAAAAACTATGAAATTACGTCCTTTACATGACAGAATCATTATCAAACGCGAAGAAGAAGAACTTAAAACAGCAGGTGGTATCGTTCTTCCAGGCACAGCAACTGAGAAGCCTTCACGTGGCGTTGTTTTAGCAGTTGGAAACGGTAAAGTACTTGCAAGCGGTGAAGTGAAAGCGCTTGATGTGAAAGTAGGCGACAAAGTTCTTTTCGGTAAATTCTCAGGCTCAGAAGTAACGATGGCGGGCGAAGAGCTTTTAGTCATGCGTGAAGATGAGATCATGGCAGTTATTGAAGCTTAATTATTTAAGTCAGTAGATTCATTATTGGATTGAAAAGTCAGTTTTACAGATGAGATTCAGATCTAAAACAGACTTTACACAGAATTTAAACTAGAAGGAATTATAGATATGGCAAAAGATGTACGTTTTGGCGAAGATGCTCGTAAAAGAATGGTTGCTGGTGTAAACACACTTGCAAATGCTGTTAAAGTAACATTAGGTCCTAAAGGCCGTAACGTTGTTTTAGATAAGAGCTTTGGTGCACCCGTTGTAACTAAAGATGGAGTTTCAGTTGCGCGTGAAATCGAACTTGAAGATAAGTTTGAAAACATGGGCGCACAGATGGTGCGTGAAGTATCTTCAAAAACTGCAGATACTGCAGGTGATGGTACTACAACAGCAACAGTCCTAGCGCAAGCAATCGTTCGTGAAGGAATGAAGGCAGTTGCAGCAGGTATGAACCCAATGGATGTTAAACGTGGGATTGATAAAGCGGTTGCGGCAGCTGTTGTAGAGCTTCGTAATATCTCTCAACCATGTGCTGATGACAAATCAATTGCACAGGTAGGTACTATCTCAGCAAACTCAGATATTGAAATTGGTGAGTTAATTGCACAAGCAATGAAAAAAGTGGGTAAAGAAGGAGTGATCACTGTTGAAGAGGGTTCAGGTTTAGAGAACTCTTTAGAAACTGTAGAAGGAATGCAGTTTGATCGTGGTTACTTATCTCCATATTTCATCAACAACCAAGAATCAATGGCTGCTGAATTAGAAGAGCCATTTGTGCTTCTTTGTGATAAGAAAATTGGTAATATCCGCGAGATGATTACTGTACTTGAGGAAGTTGCAAAAGCAGGTCGTCCACTGCTTATTATCGCTGAAGATGTTGAAGGTGAAGCACTTGCGACACTCGTAATCAACAATATGCGTGGTATCGTGAAAGTTGCTGCAGTGAAAGCACCAGGTTTTGGTGATCGTCGTAAAGCAATGCTTGAAGATATCGCAATCTTAACGGGTGGTACTGTGATCTCGGAAGAGCTTGGAATGAGCCTTGAGAAGGCAACAATTGCAGACTTAGGGATTGCAAAACGTGTTGTTGTGGATAAAGATACAACGACAATTGTTGACGGAAATGGTGACAAGGCAACGATCGAAGGTCGTGTTACGCAAATCCAACAACAGATCGAAGATGCAACTTCTGAGTATGACAAAGAGAAACTTCAAGAGCGCGTTGCAAAACTCGCAGGCGGTGTTGCTGTAATCCAAGTCGGTGCTGCAACTGAAGTTGAAATGAAAGAGAAAAAAATGCGTGTTGAAGATGCACTTCATGCAACACGTGCAGCAGTTGAAGAGGGTATCGTCCCAGGGGGCGGTGTTGCGCTCGTTCGTGCATTAACACGTATTGCTGATCTTAAAGGCGATAATGATGAGCAAAATGCAGGTATTCGTGTTGCCCTTCGTGCAATGGAAGAGCCATTACGTCAAATCGTGACGAATGCGGGCGAATCTGCTGATGTTGTGTTAAACGCGGTGAAAGAAGGTAAAACTGATTCATTTGGTTATAACGCAGCTACAGGTGAGTACGGCGATATGGTTGAGATGGGAATCTTGGACCCAACGAAAGTAACACGTTCAGCGATTCAAAATGCAGCATCAGTTGCATCATTGATTATTACAACTGAATGCATGATCGCAGACCTCCCGAAAAAAGATGGCGGCATGCCTGACATGGGCGGTATGGGTGGCATGGGCGGTATGCCTGGCATGATGTAATCGCAAGATTACAATTGATCGTTGAGGCTGATTTTTAAGGCCTTAAAAATTAAAAGGTATCGTTTATATTAACGATACCTTTTTTATTGCTTTGCGAAGCGACGTTTAAAAAGATTAATCATGCTGCTATAGGTCGGCAGCAGAACGATTATGATGCGATGAATCGTTCTATTAAGGAGCGCGTGTTTCATGCGCTTTTATTTAAAATAATATGGACAAGAAAAAAGCGATTTAATTCAATCATTAAATCGCTTTTTTACTATGTGAATACGGCTCTTTAGTTTTAAATCTTACTTAATTATATAGCAAGGGGTATAAGTACTCCCTGGTAGTTTCATTCGTTGTTGTTTCACAAATGCTTGTAATAGGTTATCGATCATAGACATCAGTTCAGGATCACCAGAAAGCTCAAAGGGTCCCTTTTCAGCGATAGCTTTGACGCCAAATTCTTTTACATTTCCGGCAACAATGCCTGAAAATGCTTTTCGAAGATTCGCTGCTAATTTCTCCTTGGGTTGATCGAGATGAAGGTCTAATTTAGCCATGTTTTCATGGGTCGGAATAAAAGGTTTTTGGAAATCTTCAGGGATCGTTAATAGCCAGTTAAAGCAATATGAATCCCCTCTTTGCTGACGGCACTCCTTAACATGTGGCATTGCGATCCGCATTTTTTTAGCAACAGCAGCAGGATCATCGATGATGATCTCATAGAGTTTTTGGGCCTCTTTTCCTAGAGTGAGCCCAATAAACTTATCGAGTGTATTGAAGTAATCCTCACTCTCTTTCGGTCCTGTTAAGATCAGCGGTAAGCAAATATCTCGATTTTCAGGCAGGAGCAATAACCCTAATATATAAAAGAATTCTTCTGCTGTTCCTACGCCGCCGGGGAATATAATAACGCCATGGCCTAAGCGAATAAAGGCTTCAAGACGCTTCTCGATATCAGACATCACAACAAGCTCATTTACGAGCGGGTTTGGCGGCTCTGCGGCGATGATGGAGTTCTCGGTGATACCAATAAAACGACTCTCTTTATTAGATTGGCGAGCATGTCCTACTGCGGCGCCGCGCATTGGGGCTTCCATTGCGCCAGGTCCACAACCCGTACAGATATTTAAATGTCTTACACCGAGCTCTTGTCCGACCGCATATCCATATTCGTACTCAATTTCATTGATTGAATGCCCGCCCCAACATACGATGATATTAGGATCTTGGTCCGTTCTTAAAATATTGGCATTACGAAGAATTGCAAAAACAAAATCAGTTGTGAGAGAGTTGCGTGTTTCAGCTGCATCTTTAATCAATGCATGGTAATCGCCTTCAGCACCTTTTGTATTACCATTGCCATTCGTATAAGCCTTGTAAATATCTGATACTGAACGAATAAAAAGGGTATCTCTTAATACGGAAAAGAGGTTTTTACGAATAACATCCGTCAATTTACCATCCACAAAGACATCAAGAGGGGGATTAAATAGACGGAGTTTAATACCGCGCTCTGTTCTAAGAAGCTCAATATCATAGTCTTTATGTTGGTTGAATATGATATTGGGGTCATCTGTTTTGCTGCCAGTATTCAGTACCGCTAAAGTGCAGCTTCGAAATAGTGGATAGAGATCTCCTTTTGCGGTTTTCTTTAAAATCGCACTCTCAGCATGAGAGATGAGATCCATAGAACCTTTTGGCGGATAGATATCATATCGGATACGATTATTCATCTGTATAGCTCCTACTTGATTTTATCGACTCTTAATGTACTAATTTCAGAAATATCTATGGGTGATGCTCACGAATTAATGACATTAAAAAGAAATAATAAGAATTATTAATAATTGAACTGAATTCAATATCATAACATTTATCAAAAAAATTCTGATCAACAGTTTATTGTGAGTTCAATGATCGTTTAAGCTTTAAATAATGCGCGTAAATAAGCAGGTAAAGTACGCAGTAATAACATCAATTGCTGAAGGGAAATTATCGCGACGGTACTTTGGCAACAACTTTCGTGATGCTGCAGCTTAAATATTTCTCGTTTGAGTGCACTATAGTATGGTTGGTCAAAACTTTTAGTTTTAAGGGTTCGTAAAATGAAATCAGTTGTTTTATCGAGGATATCGAGAATAATGGGATCATCAATTTTTTCACGGTGCGCACCGAGCGCTGATAAATACCCTAAAAATGTATTGTTCAAGCAGAGATTATTAAAGACCTCATCGAGTAGGGATTGATCATACATCTTTGATGCAGATAGCGATGAGAAGAGTGATGATAATTCGCTATCTGCCTCGCTTGCTCTTGCTCTTGTTGCGAGATATGTAATATCGTCTACGCGACCACTGTGATATTGCATCTGAATTTGTTGGAGATATTCGCTATTTTTCGCGGCAACCTTTTCATATGTTTCTTGAATATTATGATAACGCCAATCGGGTAGGATATAGCTTGCAGCAATCCACGCAAGTCCACAGCCAATGATGGTATCAATGAGTCGCTCGGGGGCAATAAAATTATAATCATTGAGATTGAAACCAATTAAAATCATGATGGTGATTAGGGCAGTTGCAAAGGCATAGCGTGCTGCACTCAGTGCAAAAAAGAGCGTACCACTTAGGATGACGATGAAAGCTTGCAGGGAGATTGAGGGGGAAAATTGCAAGAATATAATGGTCGCAACAACGCCGATCACTGTGCCAGAAAAACGTTTGATAATTCGAGATTTCGTCGCGCTAGAGTTTGGCTGGCAGACAAAAATTGCAGTTAACATAATCCAATAGATACGGGTCGTCACATCATCGCCCCCTAATATATAGATATTACCAATATTGGTCATCCAGACGATGAGATAACCCCCACCCATTACAAAGCTCATTCGTACCGCATGGCGGAATATCTCTGAATCTTTGGTGAAATGTACGGCGATCCGCTGATAAAGATCTCGAAACTTCTCTCCCCATGATTTGGGGCTACTTTGCTTTGTGGGAAGAAAAGCTGTGAATTCTGACGCGATTGTTTCGGGAGAGAGGCCACTTTCCATCTTCATGAAAAGCGCATTTATCTGTTCGAGATTATGGAGGAGATTTTCAATGGAGATGAAAAGCTCTTTTTCATGATTACCCGCTTTTTTTAACCGTTGAATGGTCTCTTCTAGTCGAGTTGATAGTCGATTGAGATATTGGGGGTGTTCATATTCTGATTTATTCAAGATGGCATCAGATATCTTCAGTGCAGTATTCCCTTGCTGCATCATTAATCTTTGGCAGCGGAAAAGCAGGTCGCTATAGAGGAATTTTTTATGCAATATATCATATTCAACATGCACCGATGATGCACGCTCATAGAGCGTCTGGGCAATGAGATAGTAATTGAGGAGCTCAGGAAATGGGTTTTTCCCCTGTTCATTTTGTAAACGCCGAATGATCGCGCCACGAATGCTATCTAAGCGAGTCGTAATTGCCTTGCTAGAGATAGAGAGCTTAAGTTTTAGCTCTTTAATACTCTCACCTTCATCGGGATCAAAAAAACGGGACTTTAGCTCTAGAAAACGCGCTAAATCTTTATAGCATTCAGAAAGAGACTCTGTGATGGGGCGTGCAGGCCAAATGAAGTGAAATAGGAGCGTATTAAGGTGATACCATAAAGCGCCCACAAGGAGCATGATCGGCTGAATATACCATGCTCTGTTGGGTTCAAATGTCAGCATGGTGTAGACCATTAATACGAGTGTACCAAATGCGATCGTCGCGTAACGCTCGCCAAGTGCTCCGAGCATAATAAGGCCCGCTGTGCCAAATATGCACAGTAGTAAGAAAATAAAGGGGTATGGGAAAAAGAGCTCTACCGTCGTTGAGGCGATGAAAAAAACAAGGAGGATAAGTCCAATATTTTTAACGCGGCCTTTGATATGATCGTCGAGATCGGAAAGGGCTGCAGCAACGGCGCCTAAAATTGGTGGCAGTTGTAAGGACCCTGTTAATACCATAGGGATAATCACGACACCCGACATAATGATAAAGATCTTTGTGCAGTAAAGCACAAGATTATCATAGAAGGGGCGGGTGAATTTTGAGAGCGAAAGCATCTATAATTCTCCAAACGTGGTGATGAGAGTTGCTATTTTATCATTTTTCCACTGTGAAGTGAGTGATCTTCTGAGGTGATATATATTGGTGAAGCGGCATATCTCCTGAATAGGCATCTAGGATTTCACAAACGGGCTCAAAAAAACCAACGCCGATTCTATATAAATGTGGGTACTCATGGAAAAATTGGTCATAAAAACCGCCACCATAACCCACGCGAGCACCTTGAGTGTCACAGACTAAAAGGGGGGTTAAGACGAAGTGAAGATTTGATATTTCACTCGGTATAAGTCCGGGATATTTCTCTAAAGGTTCCGGGATTCCCCAATCATTTTCTTGAATAATCGTATCAGGGAAAATTTCAACATGTTCCAGCACATTGTTGGTTACACGTGGAACATATACCTTGTCACCTCGTTCCCAAAGCGTTGGAAGAAGCGGCGTGAGATCAACCTCTTTTAAGCGACGAATAGGTAAAAAGAGATGTATAGATGTTGATGAATGGGGGAGAATAGATACAATTTTTTCACAGATATGGCGTGAATATAAGGCGATTTGAGCCGGTGATAAAAGTGTTCTTTTTTCTCGGAATTGCATGCGCAATATTTCTTTATTCGCACTAGATTCAGGTAGTGCTTGCGAATTTTTATTGGAGCTATTCACCATGTTGAACTCTATTTTGAAGGCCTTTATTGATAAAAAGCCTGACACGATATATGTCAGGCTTTATGAAATTGTTAAACTTGTATTTTAATCCAGTGATTAAAAAGGTACATCTTCATCAAATGAGTCGAAATCCGCCATGTTGTTATCTTGCTGTTTTGGCTGATTGAAACCTTGATTTTGATTCGGTCTAGGAGCCTGTTGCTGTTGTGATGCACCGAAATTATTTTGAGGCGCGCCTTGGTTAAAGTCTTGGCTATAGTTATCTTGAGAAGGTTGACCGCCCCCAAAGTTACCACCGCCGCCACCTGACGTGCCGCCAATCATCTGCATTTCATTCGCATTGATATCCGTGCTATAACGTTCAATACCATTTTTATCAGTATATTTGTTCGTACGTAAAGAACCTTCCACATATACTTGGCTACCTTTTTTGAGATATTGTCCTGCAATTTCCGCAAGACGGCCAAAGAAAACAACACGATGCCATTCTGTACGCTCTTGTTGTTGACCGGTATTACGATCTTTCCAGCTTTCAGATGTAGCAACCGAAATTGTTGTCACCGCGCTTCCGCTAGCGGTATAACGGACATCAGGATCATTACCTAAACGGCCGACAAGAATAACTTTATTAATTCCACGTGACATATTAAAAACCTTAAAGTTGTTGTGATCTATATTGAAATGTTACTAACACTATACGCTATTTTAAGATTGAAATCATAGCGGATTATGTTTCTCCTGACATTTGAAGGATAGGAGATGATTGTCTTTTTTATTAAGGCTTTGCCTCAATAAACTTGATTTGAGACTCATCTAAATAACGTTTAGCGCTTGCTAAGTCTTTGGGTGTGAAAGGCCCGATTTGCACCCGATATATTATTTTTCCATTCACCTCGGCTTTCTGAACAATAGGTGTATATCCCATTGATTCTAGTTGAGACTTATGGATATTTGCTTCGAATGTTGATGAGAAACTCCCTGTTTGCAGACGCTTTTTCGGGCCTTTTTCAGGTTCTGGTGCCGGCTCTTTAAAATCAGAGGCAGACAGAAGTTCTAACGCAAGTTCATTTTTCAGCTCTTTGTCGACAGAATCATATCCAGAGGGCGCGCTAATAAGTTCAAACTTCGTAGTAGGCTTTGTCGTGGGCGCAGGTGTGTTTATTTTTTCTAAATATTGCGCGCCCCCAATTGTTTCTTGTCCCTCGATATGAAAAGAACGGTTTGCTAATTGTTCGTAGAATGAAAATTCTGATTCAGGAATCTGAATCTCCTCTGGTGAAAAAGGCTTGTTGCGTTCTTTTTCGAGTGCAATTTCCCGTTCAATTTTAGCAAGACGTTTCATTTCACGCTCTTCTGCACGCTTCTCCGCTTGGCTTGCAAAAAAGAGTGAAACCACTACGACAGTAGTGATTATGAGCACATAAAAGAGCAATTCACCTTTTGTCGGTGGTCTTCGGAGAAATCTAAAGAAGTGTTTAAACTTCCGTCCGATCCCTTTAGGTTGTACTTGCCCGAGTTGTACCATGCTGTTTTAAATACCTTTACATTTTTTCTGGCGCAGAGAGGCCAAGAAGGCTCAATCCATTTGCCAGCACTTGTTTCGCTGCCATTAAAAGATAAAGTTTGGCATCTTGTAATCCTTTAGCATTACTATCATCCGTTAATATACGGATCGCGTTACCATTGTCATCTTTCACGTTGTAATAGCTATGGACATCTGCCGCTAAGTCCTGAAGATAGTTTGCGATCAGATGCGGCGAACGATTATTACCCGCAGTAATGACAATTTCTCCAAAGCTTGAGAGGGTACGCATCAATTTGTATTCTTGCGTCATCGTCAGTTTATCTAAGTTTTCAATTGCAAATGCAGGATCAAAATCCGCATTACGGCGTAGGCGCTCAGCTAAAATTGAGCAGATGCGTGCATGTGCATATTGAATATAGAAAACAGGATTATCGCTCGATTGAGATAATGCAAGGTCGATATCAAATTGTAGTTGTGAGTCTGGATTACGTGCCGCTAAGAAATAGCGAGTTGCATCCTTGCCGACTTCATCGATTAAGTCGCGAAGCGTGACATATGATCCTGCACGTTTTGAGATCTTCACTTCTTGGCCATCTTTTAAAACCATGACCATTTGATGGAGAATATATTCAGGCCAACCTTGTGGAATACCGATATCTAATGCTTGAAGCCCCGCTCGAACGCGTGAGATGGTGCCATGATGGTCAGCACCTTGTTCATTGATCACGAATTTAAAGCCGCGGGTCCATTTTTTTTCATGATAGGCAACGTCAGGAACAAAGTAGGTGTAACCCCCTTCTTTTTTGCGCATTACGCGATCTTTATCGTCCCCGTAATCTGTTGTTCGTAGCCAAAGTGCACCCTCATCTTCATAGGTCACACCTTTTTCAATTAAACGATTAACAGTGGATTCGACGGCGCCATCTTTATAAAGCGAGGATTCAAGATAATAGACATCAAAATTGATATCAAACGCTTTTAAATCCAAGTCTTGCTCGCGGCGAAGATAGGCAACCGCAAAGTCACGGATATCTTGAATATTATCAGGATCTCCCGATGCCGTTATCGCTCGGTCATCGGCCGTTACTGTGTCTTTGGCAAGATAGCTTTTAGCGATTTCAATAATATATTCGCCGCGATAACCATCTTCAATCCATGCCGTATCATCAGGTGTAATGCCATCGATACGAGCTTTCACAGAAGCGGCTAGGTTATCAATTTGAGCCCCTGCATCGTTGTAGTAAAATTCGCGCGTAACATCATAGCCATTTGCTTCGAGCACTCTAGCAATAGAGTCCCCGACAGCAGCGCCGCGACCATGGCCAACGTGAAGTGGGCCTGTTGGATTTGCAGAAACAAACTCTATCTGTACCTTTTCATTTTGACCAGAGTGATTATGACCATACTTATCCGCATCTGAAACAATGCTTGTCAGTTCATGGTGATATATTTCAGGATGAAAAGTGAAATTCAAAAAGCCAGGCCCTGCGATCTCAATTTTAGCAATTTCAGGTTGCTCACCAATTGCATCAATAAGCATTTGTGCGACTGCTCGCGGGTTAGATTTGAAATTGCGCGCAGTCATCATTGCAATATTGCTCGCAAAATCGCCGTGGCTTAGATCACGCGTTCGTTCTACGCTTTTAAGTACCAGGTTTGGATCGATATCAACTTGATGGGTTTTAGCAATAACCTCAAGTGCGTTTTGAAGAATACGGATAGGTATTTGTTTCATAAATATTTTACTAAATCGCCTAAATTAAAATTACTGATTAAACTTATTAAGAAGAGACTGCATTTTTTGATCAAGAGAGAGGCTCTCTTTTTCAGCAGGTTTTTCAGCGGCTTTTTTAGGGGCTGCAGTCCGAGGTGCACGATCAGCTTTAGGCTTGCGGTTTTTAGGCGCACCCTCTGCTTTTTTCTCGGCACGCTTTTTCGCTCTTTCGGGATTCTTTTTAGTCAGAATAGCCTGAATTTTTTCGACATTTTCACGGGCAAGCGCACGGTGTTCATCGTCAATGACTTCTGCTTCTGACCCATCAAGATTCGTTCTTTGCGGTGCATGAACCACAGCTTGTTGATAGCGAAGCTGTTTGGTATACCATGAAAGTGCGGAACGTAAGTTTACGGCACTAAATCCCCACTCAGTGACGACAGGAATTAATTGTTTATGGATACCAATTGCGAGCGCAACAGGACGACCATCTTTCGGTTTAGGGAAAATGGTGGGAAATTCTTCAGAGAGTTTTTGTAACAGTTGCTGAGAAATTTCGATACGTTTTTGACGCGCTTCTTGCGGCGCGAGATTAGATTCTTCCGGTACGGTTGAAACTTCGATTTGTGTGTTTTTTTCGTTTGACATTGTTTTCCAAAACCTAGGTATATAAAATTTTGCTAAGGCAATTTTATTATATCTTAGCGATAATTGCATTAAGGTGGTAAAATTCTTCTGCTTATACTGTATGTCAGGACAGGTTAAATCTGTACAAATTAATTGAAATTTTTAAAAAGTGATCATTTATGAAAGCGCGTATATTATCTTTAATAGCTGTACTATGTTTAGCTTCACCAACTGCGATGGCACGTCTTGGAACCGTTGATGGGATTGCTTTTGTCGTGAATGATGATGTGATTACACTCTCAGAATGGCAGCGTGAATTGAACCTTGCAAAACAAGAAATGGCCTACCTCCCAAGTGATCAAAGATTATCAGGAGCGGAGTTAGAAGACCATGTGGCACGCGTAATTATTACGACAAAATTTCAAGATGTTTTTGCAAAACAGACCGGACTTTACGTTCAAGATAACGAAGTTGATGCCGCAATTGCAGATATTGCTGCTCGAAATGGGGCGAGTGTTGAGACTTTAAAAGAGTATATTGTCTATCAAGGAATCAATTACGGGGAGTATCGGGAGAATATCCGTGGTCAAATGTTGGCATCAAGACTCCAAAATGAAATTGTCCAGAGTACAAACTTTTCAGAAAGAGAGCTTGATCTTTTTATGAAAACGGTAGAATTTAAGCGTATTCAAGAGCAGATGGCAAAAGCCAATGCACCGCAATATAAAGTAAGCCATATATTAGTGGCTGTGAATAAAGATAAATCAGAAGAGAAGGCGCTTGCAGAGGCAAATCGTCTACGCGAAAGAATATTGGGCGGCGAAGCATCTTTTGCAGATGCAGCAGCGGCAAACTCGCAAGATCCATTATCAGCGGCAGAAGATGGCGCATTAGGTTGGGTTGGAATGGGGCAGTTAGCACCCGAGTTTGAAGCTGCGATGGTTCGATTGCCGATTGGCGAGTTGAGTCAGCCTATTCGTACAGCGTATGGCTACCATCTCATTCAAGTCGATGAAAAACGCGTGGGCTTCCAAGATGAGGAAGTGATTCGTAATGTTGCAAGAGAGTACTATTTTAGAAAAAAAGCAGCCACGACATTTGATGATTGGTTAAAAAGAATGTTATCAGACGTTTATGTTGATAAGCGTGTTGGAACATCATCTCAGTAAGTCGGTATTTAAAATGGGATAGAGAAGCACAATGATCAGTAAGCTTCGAGTAGTCAAGAATAGACAGGCTCGAAGCTTTTTTTATTGAAGTCATAATGATATAGAAAAAATTATATATAATAGCGCGCTATTTTTTAAAAGATAAATGCAGAACAGTGAGTGCGGAAGCATTGACAAATTCTTGAGAGTTTTTTAGAGATTTTATGAAAAATAGGGCATTATTAGAGATAAATAGCAGATAAAAAAGAGAACTATGAATAAGCCACAGCAGCATAAAGCCCGTAAACGTTTTGGACAAAACTTTTTAGTGGATGAAAGTATTATTTTTCAGATTATTCAAAGTGTTTCCCCCGTGCCGGGGGAAGCATTGGTAGAAATTGGGCCGGGGCTCGGCGCAATGACAAGGCCTTTATTGAATGGGGCGAAGAAAATGACCGTGATTGAGCTTGATCGTGATTTGATTGAGTATTTAAAATCACTGGATGGTTTAACGGTTATTAATGAAGATGTTTTAAAAGTGGATTTGACGAAGCTGTGTCCTGAAGGGCAAAAACTCCGTGTTGTTGGTAATCTTCCTTATAATATTTCAACCCCTATTATTTTCCATCTTCTCGACAATGTCGATATGATTGATGATATGCATTTTATGTTACAAAAGGAAGTGATTGACCGTATGGCTGCGCAGCCAGGAGACTCGGCATTCGGTCGACTATCGATTATGGTACAGCGGTATTGTGAAGTTGTGCCGCTCCTAGAGATTCCGCCCGAGTCCTTTGACCCGGCGCCGAAAGTGATGAGTCAATTTGTACGATTGATCCCTTATCATGGAAATCCTTACGGTATAGAAGATGATCAAAGCTTCTTTAATGTTGTGAAAGAAGCTTTTTCGATGAAGCGTAAGATGTTGAGAAATAATCTCAAGCCATTGATGACGGAAGCCGAGATCGAGTCATTGGGGATAGCACCCACGATTCGTGCTGAAAATCTTCAGATTGAAGATTTCGTAAAACTGAGCAACTATCTCGCAAAAAAATAGTCAAAACAGGCAAAAGGCACCATATGAACGATAATATATATGCAGTCATTGATTTAGGGTCTAATAGCTTCCATATGGCAGTGATGCAGGAAGATAATGGGCGAATTCTTGTTGTAGATCGTATTAAAGAGATGGTGCAGCTTGGGTATGGACTACTTGATGGTGGGAAAATTGACCCTACGGTGAGGGAGAGAGCACTGCACTGTTTACGCATGTTTCGTGAACGATTAGTGACGATATCGCCACAAAATCGACGGGCGGTAGGGACTTTAACCTTGCGTAAAGTGAAAGATCCCAGTTTTATTCGAGAGGTCGAAGCGGCGCTTGGTATGCCTGTAGACATTATTTCTGGGCGAGAAGAAGCACGATTGATTTATCTCGGCGTTTCACAATATATTCATGTCCCCGACAGAGATCTATTTGTAATGGATATTGGGGGCGGTAGTACAGAGTTTATATTAGGGCATGGTAATAGTATTAAAGCCGCCTATAGCCGTGATGTAGGTTGCGTGAATATGACGCGACGATTCTTTGCTGAGGGTGACTTTTCGCAAGCATCGTATGATCATGCATTTATGTTTATAGAGTCAGAGTTACAATCGCTGCGTTACTTGATTCCAGATACGGATGCTGTTTGTGTCGGTGCTTCCGGCACCATTAAGACAATTGGGACATTGATTACTTATTTAGGTTTTGATGCGGAAGTGATTACGGCAGAATCGTTGAAACGACTTGCACGAAAATTCATTGCATTGGGGACGACCAAAAAGATCGCAAAGTTTTTTGATATCAGTGATCTTCGCGCGGATGTGATTGGTGCGGGATTAATTATATTGCAGGCAGCCTTTAAGGTGCTTGCAATAAAAGAGATGACGGCAACAAGTGTTGCACTGCGTGAAGGGATGCTATTTGACCTATTAGGCCGAGTGCATCAAAAGGATCGACGAGATGAAACAATTAGTAGCCTGATTACTCGACTCGGTGCAGATGAAGCGCAAGCACGCCGAGTTGCGATTACGAGTCTAAAGCTTGCAAAATTGCTGAAAAATGTTGAGGGTGAGCGTATTGTGATTGAGGATGAAGGGCTTCGTTATTTGAAGTGGGCTTCTTATCTTCATGAAATTGGACTATCAATCTCACATCATCGGCATTATAAGCATTCAGCTTATTTAGTGGAGCATGCTGATTTAGATGGGTTTAGTAAGCAGGATCAGAAAGTTTTATCAGCGATTATCCGAAACCATCAACGAAAAATTGATTTAGATGCATTTGAGGGACTACCTAGTTACACGCTCTTGATTACATTATTGTTGCGTGTTTCAGTCCTTTTTAATCGGGGGCGTTACTTACAAGAATCTCCGAATGTTGGGATTGTGATTAGCCGAGAGGAGATAACGCTAACCTTTGAAAAAGGTTGGTTAAAAGACCATCCTCTTTTTAAAGAAGATCTTCATGCTGAACAGAAGTTTTTGAAGCAAGCAGGGATAGA
>CANRON010000009.1 GCA_947632245.1 uncultured Ignatzschineria sp.
CGTACCTTTTTAAATATGGGGTTAGCACGAGAAGGTGAGCGCGTTATGTATCAAGGTATCCCTTGGGAGATTGAACATATCAATCTCTACTCTGTCTTTCTGTATAATCCGCTATTAGATAATGGGCGCATCAGATTAACAATCGATCTGCTTGAAAATATGATCTCTCGAGATGCGGCGCATTATGAGGCATATTATCCGACCAAGGTTGGGGACACAGTAATTATCGATTCCATTTTTGCCAAAATTGTACGACAAACCCCGGAAACAATTTTTCTTGATCATTATGGGACAGCGATTGAGTACGGAACTGAAGAATTTGTCAGCCGAAAGCCGCACAATATAACCACCGGATTTTTAGCGAGCACGAAATTTACGCTTGATCGTTCCCATCGATCATCAGATATCGACAATATAATAGAGCGCTTAAAGCAATCGATAGAGAGAGAAATTGCGAAGGATAGTAGTTTTGAGAAACATGTTCTTTCAGTGGGTGCAAACTATCGAGAAATAGATGCTTTTGGAGATCTCGTTTTTGGCATGAGTATCAGTATTGGACCGAATGCTGTTGAGTACTATTATTCAACCAGTAGACTCTTACAGAGAGCTGCATTGAATGCTGCTGAAAGTGAAAATTGGAAGCTTCCTGCAAAAATAGTATCAATGATAGATTAGTCGGTATGACATAGGGAAGCTTCTTTTATTGGATTAGTTTTGCATGTTCTTTTTACGGGCAGATTACCTCCTACTTATTCGATAATAAGTAGGAGGTAATCACTTATAAAAATATGCTGTTGAATAAATACAGGAATATCATATAAAATCAGTTTATAAATAAGATAATATTCCAGGTTTTTAGATATTCATTTTGCTACAAAAGCACTAGTCATTAATTATCTATTAACATCACAAGTAGTACATAAGTAGTACATAAAAAATGTTGTTTCTATCAATCATGACTCACTGTGTAATCATGATGGGTATATGGGAATAAGGTTGATTCGATTAATAATCGATTGCATCGATGAAAAAAGGCAGAAAATTATGGATATAAATATCTCACGTAGAGGATTTATTAAACTCGGCGTTATTGCGGGTATTACTGTGATGGTCGGAAAACTACCATTAGCGCAGGCGGTAGAGATGAATTCAGGCGCAACATCGACAAGCTGGATCGGTAAAGATGGGGTTGCGAAAACTCGCTGGGATGGGGTGCGTAAAGTAAGCGGTCAAAAGAACTTTGCGCGTGATTATAGAGCGAAAGACTTGCCGGGCTGGCCATCGCAACAAGCGTATGCCTTTATGCTCAAAACAACAAAAGCAGATCATACCTTTGAGGGAGTAGATCTTTCAATTTTAGGGCCAGAACTTCAACCAGATCGTTTAGTGCTTCAAGAAGATTTAGTGAAAGATGGTTTTAATATACCGCAAGATACAAGTATGGGATCTGGGTTTTATGGGCAAAATATTCTTGTTCCAAAAGGCGAAACCCCACCTATTTTAGGGCATCCTGTCGCAATTTTGATCTATTATGATTTTGATTGTTTTAGTATTGCTCAGCGAATGTTGCAGTTTGATGAAAGTGTGATTCAATACGGTAAAGAAACGGGTATTAACCCACCTAAAAATTATGGTGCTGCGCGTTACGTCAGAATTGGTGGGGATTCACCGACTGCAAAATCGCTATTTTCACCCTATCAAGATGCTGCCATAAAAGGGGTATTTGATGGTAATACGATTGTTTGGCCGCCAGAAGCTTTTGCGGCAGCTTCCATAACGCCGAGTCTATTACACAAGAATCGGGGCGGCGGTTTTATTCGCGCCTTAGAGAAGGCGGATAAGGCGCCACAAGCGCAAAAAATCGCAATGGAGCATGCGGATGCAATTGCCCTTGAGGTAAAAGCATCTGAGGCTAACCCAGATAAGATTGTTTTAAGCCGTAAAGGCTTCTCACAATCTATCGATCCTTGCGCGATGGAGCCTGATAACTGTAACAGTTGGTATGACGCCTCCACGAAGACGCTCCATATTTTAACCGCAACACAATCCCCCGCGGGTGTTGCGAATATGGCAGCTGACTTAATCAAGCATAGTCAGTATAAAGATGTGAAGAATATAGTGCTATTGACAGGCTCAACAGTCGGTTATGGCTCGAAAGATTATTCAGTATTCCCGATCTATGCAATGGCCGCAAGTTTCTATAGTGACGGTTTGCCGGTAAGAATGGCCAATAATCGTTACGAGCAGTTCCAAATGGGGATGAAACGTCACGCGGTTGAAATGGATGTGACAATTACAGCAGATCGTAAAACAGGAAAATTTGAGATTTTAAAAGGAACCTACAGCTGTAATGGTGGCGGAAGAGAGAACTTATCTGTTGCCGTATCCCACGTTGCGGTTCGCGGCGCGCAATCAATCTATTATTTTCCAAAATCTGATTTAACGGCGATGGCGATGGCGACGCCCGCAGTAGAAGCTGGATCTATGAGAGGTTTTGGGTCTCTTCAATCAATGGCGATCACAGAACTTCTCGTTGATGAGCTTGCAGATGAGCTGAAAATGGATGCCATTGCGCTACGTAAAATTAATGCGATTCAAGAGGGTTATACGAATACACAAGGGGGTATTTTTGCGGGAGATCCTCGAAATATCGAGATGCTAGAGATGGCAGAAAAGCATCCGCTTTGGGCCAATCGTATGGCTGCAAAAAAAGAGTATGAAGCCAATAATCCTGGCCGCTTATATGGCGTGGGATTCTCTCAAGTACAACAAGTGTATGGCTCAAGTGGTGTGCCGACAATCTTATCCCTAGAGTTTGATGCTAAGGGCCAGCTCTCTATGCGTCATTGTGTGCAAGAGATTGGTACGGGGGGCACGACAGCGCAGCAAGTGATGATTTGGCAGGCTCTTGGGAAAGCTCCCGATTATGTTGAATTTGGCGTGACGGAATTTGATGAGCTGCCGCTTTATACAAGCTGGGCAGATCAGAAAAAACAAGATCAACTTGCGAAGAGTGATCCGTTTTGGACGCCGGCATTAATCCCGGATATGAGTTCTTCAAGCGGTGTGTATTATATTGGCTTTGGAACAAGACAAGCAGGGAAGTTCTTATTAGAAAACACCTTATGGCCAGCCGCAAAAGCGATTTGGAGTGAAGGGATCGGCGGTGGATCGATGAATAGCTTAAATATGACGCTATCTGATCTTCGCGTTGGGTCAGATGGGATTGGTGGAGGGGGAATGCCACCCATTTCCTTTGAAGTGTTAGCCGCAAAAGCGCATGAGATGGGTTTGATTACAGGTGTTGCTGTGCATGCGTATTCTAGCTGGCAATGGGCGCGTGCTGATTTTGATATTCCAACGGTAGGATTACAAAATCTCCCATTAGACGCCCTTGCTGTAAAATATGGTGATGGTGCACCTGCGCATTTGAAAGCAAGAATGACGACGGGCGGATTTGATTTTATTAAACGGAAGATTGCTTACTTCCCCGATACAGATCGATCAGGTGCTGATCCTACGACGGTTACTCCGGCATCATGTCTTGTAGAGTTAAGTATAGATTCCTTTACCGGAGAAGTCGAAGTCATGTCGCATCATATGATGATGGACCCCGGAACATTGATTGTTCCAGAGCTTGTATCCGGACAGATTCAAGGCGGAACGGCGATGGGTCTAGGGCACGCCTTATTTGAAGAACTACCGCTTTATGAAGATGGCCCAGGCAATGGGACATGGAACTTCAACCGTTACGTTTTACCGCGTGCAAAAGATGTCGCTGTTTGGAATCAAACAACCGCATTTTTACCCCCATTATCGGAAACATCTCCACCAAAAGGGATGGCGGAACTCGGTATGATACCCATTTTGCCGGCTACAAGTAACGCAATCGCACATGCCACGGGGAAGCGATTCTATGAGTTTCCAATGACAGCCACTAAAATTAAACAAGCCTTATCTTAAAGCGTGAGGAATCAAAATGACGACGAATATCAAACGAGACCATCAGTCTGTAAAAGAGAGCAGCATGACAGATGAAGAACGCTTAAATATAGATTTAAACCGAGCCATGGCAGGGGAGCGTGTCACACAAAAATATCCTAGCCTTGAACGTAAACCGCTGACGTTGACTATTAATGGTCAAAAAATAGGACCGATTGATGTGCCAGTGAGTATGCTGATGATTGACTTTTTGCATGAGTATTTAGATCTGACGGGGACGCATTTTGGTTGTGGTCAGGGGATTTGTCATGCTTGTACTGTTGTAGAAATTCAAGCAGATGGCACTAAAACGGAGAGCAGAACTTGTATTTTTGGTGCACATTATTTTGCGGGTAAGCATATTGTGACGATCGAAGGGCAGGCAACTGAAGAGAATGGGGAATTGATTTTGACGCCTATTCAGCAGGCATTTATAGATAATTTTTCCTTTCAATGTGGTTATTGCGCGCCGGGATTTGTCGCCGGTGCGACAGTATTTTTAGACCAACTTAATCGAAAGCCGATTCAAAGAGCAAATTTAGAGCGTGCGATTGAAACTGCTTTAAATGAGCATATTTGTCGTTGTACTGGATATGTTCGTTATTATGAAGCGATCAGGGATGTTGCGCTTGCAACTCCTGGCTGCGTGATTGAGTAGGAGAAAAAGATGAAACGCATGGAATATTATGGGAAAGAGAAACGTTCAGGGCGTTTTAAGCGACTATTGGTTTTCTTGGTCTTAATAGTAGTAATAGGATCAATTTTGATATTGTTAGGCGTTTTCCGTCAAGATACTGTCAGTAGTGTGGCAAAGCAGCCTTTATCAGATGAGCAGATGGTAGCATTAATTCCTAAAGGAAGAGAGCTTGCACTTGCCGGAGATTGCTTTGGCTGTCATTCAAGACCGAATGGAGAAATGGGCGCCGGTGGTGTTGCTATTTCCACACCATTTGGGACGGTTTATTCTACGAATATCACTCCGGATAAGAAATTTGGGATAGGGAATTATACGCGTGAAGACTTTCATCGCGCATTAAAAGATGGCGTTGGCAGAGAGAAAGGCAACTTATATCCGGCAATGCCATTTGTATTTACTCATATCACGACTGAAAGCGACCTTGATGCGCTATATGCCTATATAATGAGTATTCCTGCATTAGCAACACCTAATGCCCAAAATACGGGTGTATTTGCTTGGCCTGTGCGCCCTTTTATGAATTTTTGGACGTTACTGAACTTCCCTGATCGGAAAAAACCGAATGAACAGGATCGATCAGATGCTTGGAATCGGGGAGCTTATTTAGTGGAAGGGCTCGCGCATTGTGGTGCTTGCCATTCACCGCGTAACTTTATGATGGGTGTGAAGTTCTCTGATGCATTACAAGGAGGATTTGAAGATGGCATTGAAATTCCGGATATTACGGCAGAAAAGCTTTCGCAGCATGGATATAATTTAGATCGTTTAACTGAATATCTAGAAACAGGAATCTCTCCTGAAGGAACCTCGTTTGCCGGTATGAATACTGTGACCCACTTTTCAACGAGTCAAATGGATAAGGGGGATGTAAAGGCGATGGCAACTTACTTATTGACAGATTCAGCCGGCAAATTGTTGTCTCAGAAAACATCGAAAGTTATGGTGAATCAGGTAATGGGTGCGATGAAAAAAGGAGATCTTGTGGCGGGATATGATCTTTATCTTGCTAGTTGTGCTAGCTGTCATGGTCTAGAAGGAAGTGGGATACCCAATTCTGTACCTGCCTTACAAGGGAATGCGATTGTGGCAATGAAAGATCCCGAGACATTAGTATCGGTTGTGCTCAATGGATTGGCAACTACCGCCTATACCAATGGACAGAGAATGTATGCAATGCCGGGATTTGAGGGGAATTTAACCAGTAAACAGCTAGCAGATCTATTGACCTGGGTACGTGCACAGTGGGGTGGGATTTCAGCGCCTGTCAGTTCTAAAGACATAAGAAAAGCGGAGTAGAGTAATACTCAAGTTGCATAAGGGAGAGGATATTATTAATAATATCCTCTCCCTTTTTTCGTTTTGATAGTATGTTTTTGAAAGTACATTAAAACCAGCTGTAATAAGGGCTGAAGTAATGGATTGTAAACTTATAATTTAAAATATGCTTATTTAGAATATAATACTCACAAATGATTATAAATTATAGTAATTTCAAGAAGAAAAGACTTAGTGAGTTTTGTGAAAATCGATTTTAATTCTAAAAAATTAGGAGACATAAATGTCAAACAGTATGCTTTTTTATAAAAATGTCGAAGCATTATCCCGTGATCTACATGCAAACTTAAAGCTTGATGCAACGAATAATCTCAGTTTTGCAGCGCATAATTATTGGGTACCGGTCGCAGGGGTTGAGTTTTTTAGAGCAGCAGATCATTTTCCGGTTGTGTTTTTAAAAGAAGGGGATGATTTTGTGCCCATCGCACTTTTGGGGTTGGAAGAGTCACAAAACTTATTCATCACTCAAGATGCATCTTGGCGGGAAGGGGTGTATATACCGGCATTCATCCGCAGATATCCATTTGTACTCGCAGGCGGCAGTCAAAATGATACTGAACTTACAGTCTGTTTAGATCGCGATTATAAAGGTTTTAATGAGAAAACAGGCGAAGCATTATTGAATGATGCAGGAGAGCCGACAGAGTTTTTAAATAATGTGATCACCTTCCTGTCGAACTATAATGTTGATATGACTCGCACACAAGAATTTGTCACTATTTTAAAAGAACATAATCTTCTAGAGAGCAAGACTGTCACGATCACGCGTAATAATGATGAAAAATTTGATGTGCAAAATGTCTATATTATTGATGAAGAATCATTTTCAAAACTTGATGGTGAAACATTGGTTACTTTGAATCAAAAAGGGATGTTAGGGTGGGTATTTGCGCATTTAGCTTCTCTCAATAACTTCCCGGCACTTTTTGATCTTTTCCGTACCGCAAAATCGTTACAAGATACCCCTGTAAAAGTAGGCAAAGCTAAAAAGTAGATCTTAGTAATATGTATCGATAACTTAAAATGTTGTGAATAAACCCTAAGGATTGGACGCAGTTCTTAGGGTTTATTTGTGGCGCTGATTATCATGGTATTTACTGTATAAATATGGCTTAAAATAAAGAAGAAGGGTTAGTTATGTATTTAAGCCTCAACTCAGTATCGATAAAATTGGGGCGAAAGTGATAAAGATGAAAGTAAGGATAATAAAAAGCCCACTCTATTGAGTGGGCTGATCTGATTCATTGTCTTAGGATGAATTTGATTTATTGAATTTTTGGTTTATTTAAGCGTATGCTTAAATTATTCAGCGGCAACGTTTACTGTGATTTCAACGTCAACGTCTGCATGGAGGTGAAGTGTAACAACGTGCTCGCCGAGTGAACGGATAGCGCCATCATTGATACGAACTTCTTTACGATCAACTGGAACACCAGCGTCAGTAATAAGCGTTGCGATATCTTGAGCTGTTACTGAACCGAATAAACGGCCTTCAGTACCTGCGTTAGCAGCGATAGTCATTACTAAACCAGCAAGTTTCTCACCACGTGCTGTAGCTGCTGCTAATAGATCTGCTTGGTTTGCTTCGAGTTCAGCACGGCGTGCTTCAAAGCGAACAATGTTAGCAGGAGTAGCTTCAGTTGCTAAACCTTGTGGAAGAAGGTAGTTACGTGCAAAACCTGGTTTTACATCAACTGTATCGCCAAGAACGCCTAAGTTTTCGATTTTTTCTAAAAGAATAATTTTCATTGATTATCTTCCCTTGGGCAATTAGTGTTGATCAGTGTATGGGAGCAATGCAATGTAACGAGCGCGTTTAATTGCAGTTGCGAGTTGACGCTGATAGCGTGCACTTGTACCTGTTACGCGACTTGGTACAATTTTACCAGTCTCAGTAACATAATTTTTTAAAAGATTAGTATCTTTATAGTCGATCTCTTTAACGCCTTCAGCGGTAAAACGACAGTATTTTCTACGACGAACAAAACGTGACATAATAATTTACCTTTGTAATATGGGGAAATAGTTTAGAAATTAAGCTTCTTCGCTGTCATCAGCGTCTTCTGCATCATCTTCGTCAACTTCAACTTCAACTTCTTCACGAACTTCTACTGTGCGCTCAGGCTTAGCAGCGATAACAGATACTTCTGTTTCTGCTTCATCTTTATTGATGATGAGATCACGGATCACAGCATCATTAAAGCGGAATGCGCTTTGGAGTTCTTCTAAGGCTGCTTTGTCGCATTCGATGTTCATAAGCACATAATGTGCTTTGTGAATTTTTTGAATTGGGTATGCTAATTGACGACGACCCCAATCTTCTAAACGATGAATCGCTCCACCATTATCAGTGACGATTGCTTTGTAGCGATCGATCATTGCAGGAACTTGTTCGCTTTGGTCTGGATGAACCAGAAATACTACTTCGTAATGACGCATTATTCATGCTCCTTATGGATTTAAAAAAATTTAAAGTCTTCTAATAAGGTTTAGAAGACAAGGAGACCAAGACCCTCTACAATAAAAGGTCAAAATCAAGCTCAGCATTATACAGGTAAAAAAAGATAAAAGAAAGCGTATCCCACTTATCCTCTCTATTTTCTTGCTGCATAGGGAGAGATAAGTTTTGGTTAGGGGAGTTTTTCTAGCAGCGGTTCACCGAGTTTGATCGGATGGCGTTCTTTCAGGAGCGAATTTAAATTGAGTGCGTTATTTTCAGTGATCACAATTGCAGTTGATCCCATATTAAAGCGGCCCATCTCCGCCCCTTTTTCTAAGATGATATTCTCATTTTGATAATCACTATATTTCAATAGCGTGCCATATGGTGGGGTAATGGTACCGGCCCAAACAGTTTCAATGCTGGAAACATTAATTGCACCGACTAATATCACTATGACTTTTCCAAACTCAGTGTCAAAAAGTGAAACGTGGCGCTCATTTTCTGCAAAAAGACTGGGGATTTTTGCCGCTGTATTGAGAGAAACACTATAGAGCATGCCGGGAATATGAATCGTGCGAAGAAGCTTGCCCGTGATAGGCATGTGAACACGATGATAATCGCGCGGTGATAGATAGATTGTTGCAAACTGACCATCTTTAAAGTTTTTAGCTAATTCAGGATCTGCAATCAATGATTCAAGCGTAAAATTGTGCCCTTTGGCATGAATAAATTGGGTGTCGCTTAATCTGCCACATGCTGCAATTTTACCATCTGCAGGTGAAACAATCTCCGCATCACTGATAGGGCGTGCATTCTCAGTTAATTCACGTGTGAAAAAGTCATTAAAATTATGGAACTCTTCTGGGCGTTGTCTGACACAATCTTGCCAATCAATTTTATAAATCTTGGCAAATTGAGAGATGAAAAGGTTTTTAAACCAAGTTGTTTTAATTCTCGTAATTTTACGGAAAAACCATGATGAAAGGCGCTGGAAAGTAAGGTTTTTTAGCATAAAGATCATTGACCCTCATTGTATTGAAAATGGTGGAAAATCACAGATTCTTGAAATAAACGGCATCAGTATCTGCAATTAAGCATTGAAAAGAGAATGGTGATATGTCGAATCTCGTTTTTGTGAAATTGTAAGAAGCCATTGTTCTGCTTTTTGTAGATCTTCTTCAGTATCAATGCCGGGAGGCGGTGACTGAGGGGAGATTGCGACAGCTATTTTATAATTATTGGCAAGGGCTCGCAGCTGTTCTAGCTTCTCGAGTGTTTCAAGCTCAGAGGGCACTAGTGTAGGATACGCATTTAAAAACCCAGCGCGATAGGCATAAAGGCCAATATGACGCAGGTAGGGCGTTTCACCGATGATAGTCCCTTGAGATTGCATTCCTTCTCGTTGGAAAGGGATAGGTGCTCTTGAAAAATATAGGGCTTCATCGGCTTCATTGATCACAACTTTTACGGCATTAGGATTTTGTATTTCAGCCCAATCATAAATCGGCGTTGCCAGTGTACTCATAGCAACAGCGTCATTGTTGGCCAGACTTTGCGCCGCAAGTTGAACCATTTCAATCGGCAGAAAGGGCTCGTCACCTTGCCAATTGACAATAATTTCATTATCAGAAAATCCTAAAGATCGTGAAACTTCACTTAAACGATCGGTGCCAGATTCATGGTCAGGGTCGGTCATAATCACTTCCGCACCTAAAGTATGCAGTAAGTCATAAATAGATTGATCATCTGTCGCGACAATTACGCGTTTAGCGCCACTTTCCAAGGCGGCTTTCCAAGTCCATTCAATCACAGTTTTATCTCGTAATGTTCTTAACATTTTATTAGGAAGACGTGTTGATTTTAATCGTGCAGGAATAATGACGGTATAATCCATAGTGAGCCTCAGATAACAAACGGATTTTAGTGATAGTTGTATAAATGTTTTTTGTTTAAAAATATACAAGCTGCTAATTAAGGAACAATAGTATCACTTTATCCATTTCAATTTTAAAGTTAATTGCCGGGATTGAGAGATGAATTTATCGAAATGAGAATTAAATTTCTTATGATTTTACGATTAAAAAGGATAAAAAATAATCCGTAATTTAACTTGACTTATTCACATCTTTTCAAAAGTTCGATAGAAACAGTCTTCCCCCGATATTTAAGAGTTGTGAGTTTGTGATTTGTGAAATCGGTTGATATTACTAGCTTTTCGGAGTGATCAATTTTTGATCAAAATCTGCTTCTTGGCATTATCATGCCCTTTTTGATCGTTTTAAGGCATTTATCCACAAAGTTATCCCCAGCTTCTGTGGGTATCTATTAAGACGAAATTTTTAATGAAAATGTCAAGATGATATCTCAAGTATAGATTGCGCAGCTCCCTATTTTTGGACGAGAAAATAGTTAACTTGTTGTTCTCACCGACATGCTGATATTTTTCATGCTTACTAGTTTTTCTGGCTCAGAAGAAGAAAAAGAGTGAAATTTCATTTTTAAAGTAAATATTAAAAAATGTGAAGTTAAATATCTGGGGGGATTTTTAAGGCATATTTCGGTATGATACTGTCTCATTTGTTAATTGAGATTTGCAGATATTAGATAGGAAAATAAGCGATGAAATATGATGAAAAGATAAATTCTCTCTTAACTGTGATTGCCAAGTTACGATCTGAAGATGGTTGTCCATGGGATAGAGCGCAAACGCATGAGTCACTGATCCCTTATCTCGAAGAAGAGAGTGCGGAAGTGATCGATGCTATTCATGAAAAAAAACCGCAAGCATTAAAAGAGGAACTGGCAGATCTATTATTGCAAATTTTATTACATAGTGAGATAGCTTCGGAGAGGAATGAATTCAATTTTATAGATGTTTGTGAATTACTACATAATAAGATCGTCCGTCGCCATCCCCATGTGTTTGCGGGGAAAAAATATAGTTCGATTGCTGAGCAAAAAGCGGATTGGCAGAGAATTAAGGAAGCGGAACGCATTGAGCGCGGCAAATTGGAACCACTCTCTATATTAGCAAAAATTCCGAGCGCAATGCCGGCGCTAAAACAAGCAGAATTACTCCAAACGAAAGCGGCAACGGTTGGGTTTGATTGGGATAATATTGAGGATGTTATTGCAAAGGTTGATGAAGAGCGTGCTGAATTACTCGCGGCAATGGCGACACATAATAAATTAGACATAAAAGATGAGTTAGGGGACTGTTTCTTCTCCTTAGTCAATCTTGCGCGGTTTTTGAAGCTAGATCCGAATGACGTATTAAATGGGACGAACCAAAAATTCAGAAATCGATTCTATTTTATAGAAGCACATTCAGAGAAAGAGATGAGTGAGATGACGCTGGCAGAATTAGATCATTATTGGAATCTTGCTAAAAAGGCAGAAAAAACAGTATTGAAGTCAGAGGATATAAAAGTATGAGTCATGATGACCTTTTTGGTGTAAAAGTAAGAAATGAATCCTCCGCTTATGTTTCAAAAGAAATTTATAGTGTGAGTGCTTTAAACTCTGCAATTAGAGATCTGTTGGAAGGGCAGTTTTTTTATTGTCTCGTTGATGGAGAGATTTCTAATGCCGCGTTTCCGGGGTCAGGGCATATATACTTTAATTTAAAAGATGATGGTGCTGTCATACGTGCGGTACTTTGGAGAAGCCAAGCGGTTATGTTTCGCGCTTTGATTGCGAATGGTCAAAAGGTTCGTGTGACGGGGAAAATAAGTGTATATGCGCCGCGTGGTGAATATCAGCTTGTTGTCAATCGTGTTGAAGAAGCGGGGAAAGGTGATCTTTATCTTCAGTATGAAGCGTTAAAGAAAAAACTGATGATGGAAGGATTATTCGACATAGCATCTAAAAAACCGATACCTCGCCACCCCCGAAAAATTGGATTAATAACCTCTAAAACCGCGGCTGCGTTGCAAGATGTTCTAAATGTTTTAGCCACACATAGACCTGATATAAATATACAATTGTATCCTACAAAAGTACAAGGTATTGATGCCGGTATTGAGATCGCCCAAGCCATTGAACGGGCAAACATAGCGGCGAGTTGTGATCTGTTATTGGTTATTCGAGGGGGTGGGAGTATCGAAGATCTTTGGGCATTTAATGAAGAGATCGTAGCCCGCGCTATCTATGCCTCCCAAATACCCATTATTACCGGGGTTGGGCATGAAACGGATACAACCATTGTTGACTTTGTTGCTGATTTACGTGCACCGACCCCTTCAATGGCAGCTAAATACTCTTCTCAATCACGCGATGAATTATATCAGCAGCTCTCAGAGTATGAAGAACGACTTGTGAATCTTGTAAAAAGAAAGCTTGAGGTTCATGCACGGCAATATCTTGTAATGAGTCATCGATTAAAAATGAAAGAGCCCAAGCTGCGGCTCTCAAATTTTCAGCGTGATTTGGATGCATTGAAAAACCGATTAAATGCGAAGATGGCATCATATTTGGCAAATAGTCAGCAGAATATTGCGCAGTTAACCAAGCGCCTAAAGATTGTGGATATTGAGAGGATTTATCATGATAGGGCTCAAGCCTTAGATCTGATTGAAAAGCGCTTAATAGATGCTATTAAGCATCGTCAAGCGAATATTTCGAGTCAGTTTGTATCATCGGTAGATAAACTGAACTTGTTGAGTCCCTTAAATACGTTATTGCGGGGTTATTCTATGGCGACAAAAGAAGATGGTACCGTTGTGAAAAGTATCCAGCAGCTTCAAGAGAAAGAGGTTGTAAGGGTGAAATTATCAGATGGTATTTTTGATGCTAAAGTCACAAAGCTTCAATCAGACCCTTGAAAGTGACCAAGACGAATAAATTGGTCACATAACAGAGGGAGATTCGGATCAAAAAGGATCATAGTATGGGATTTGGGTAGGGTAATGAAATCCTGAGCACCTTCTATCATTGCCTCATCTAAATAGACAGTGCCATCACTTAAGAGAGAGTCTTTAGGGATGACATGCATTAGCCTCTCTAAAAGAAATGTAGTTGGCCCATGATTATCCGTGCCGGCAATTACGCCAAGGGGGATATCATGCTGCCATTGAAGGGGGAGTTGATCATGCGCTGAGAGTATCTCCTTTGCTTTCCCGACAAGAAATCCACTATGATTTTCTGCTAAATATTGTACAATTCGCGCCCCTTGAAAGGGCGGTGTAATGGCGATGATGGAATCAGGTAGTTTGATAGTATTGAGCACAATCGTTGTGGCCGCGCTCTCATTTTGTGATAAGTGTTCAAAGGTATAATAGGTGACAAGGCAGCCGAGACTATGGCCAATAATCGAGTAGGGTGTTTGAATTGTAGAGAGAAATGAAACAAAGGCCTCTACGTTGTGAGTGGTAGATTGCGTGAGTGTCGGGTAGTCAAAGAACAAAACATTATAATTTAATTTCTCTAATCTTTTCCCTAAGATCTTCATGATAAATCGGTTTTGATAGAGACCATGTATTAATATAATGGTATGTTGATTCTCTTTGTGTTGTGTATGGATCACACACCCTCCTCATAAATCCTTTCGGTATTTTAGATATGAAAAAGGCGAGAAGAAGATCGACTTTTTCTCGCCTGAAATAAAAAACATGACAGCACTTTTATATTTACTTGATGATCGTAAAGGTTGGCTTAGTCCCTTTCGTTTTTTTCTGAGTCCCTTCGGATGATTTATCCGTATTTGGTTTTTCAGGCTGCTGCGGTTTTTCCACTTGAGCGCTCTTAGAATCTATAACGTCAAGCTTTGGGCTTGTTCGCGATATTTTCTTGCTTGTTTTGCTCGGAACTTTAATAAAGGTCTCATCGAAATAATCTTCCGGTAAGGCTTCTGTATCAAAGCCCATTCCCTCGCCATTTTCATGTGCGAAAATAGCGGCAACAGCTCCAATCGGGATATTGATTGTTTCAGAAACACCGCCGAATCTCGCTGAGAAACTAATCCATTCATCATCAATAATGAGGTTGTGGGTTGCTGAGGGAAGAATATTTAAAACAATTCTCCCCTCTGAGATAAATTGCTCAGGGACTTCAACAAAGGGAAGTGTTGCATCAACAACGAGATAGGGAGTACAGGTATTATCAAGTATCCAATCATATAGTGCACGAATGAAATATGGTTTGTTAGAAGTCATGATTATATCTATCCTTACACCGTTTTCTCTTTCTTATCGAACGCTAATTTAACGCTCTCTTTTTCAAATAGTCTATCGTAGTAATCTAAGACAGGCTGCGCTTTCTTAGGAAGTGGAATATCCAGATATTTTACCCACCACAGGAAAGGGGCAATTGTGGCATCAATCAGTGAAAAGTCATCGCTTTGGAAGTAGTTTGTTTGTGTAAAAAGCGGTGCGTAACTGACAATTAGATCTGCAATTGCTTTGTTGGTTTTGTTGTCAGCAGTTTTACGACCAATGAGCTTATCAACGAGCGGGTACCAGTCATTCACAATCGTTTTAATTGTTAGGCGAAATTTAGCTCTGAGGATAGGATCATTTGGGAGAAGTGGGGGGTGTGGAAAGCGTTCATCAAGAAATTCTAAAATAGTATCTGTATGATAAAGCGCAATTTCACGCGTGATCAAGGTAGGAAGAATAACTTGTGGGTTAACTTCTAAAAGGTCGCCAGGGGGATTTGTGGGATCGACGATTACTGTCTCACAAGTGATGTTTTTCTCAAATAAAACAACCTTAACGCGGTCGCCTTCTAAAGAATTCTTCTCAGTAAAGAGTGTAAAGCCTGTACGTCTTGTTGACATAATTATGCTCTCCTAAATCGCAAGTAAGGAGCAATTACAAATTAATTGCTCCTTACAGGTTTATAATAGTTTCAAATTATGGATAGGATATTCAATGAATTACTTAACATCTTTCCAATATTCACGATTTAATGCGTAAGCAAATATTGTAAAAATCACTAAGAATCCAAGAACCCATGGTCCATATTTTCTACGCTCTAATTGCGCAGGTTCAGCAACATAGTTAAGGAAGTTTGTTAAATCATTTATTGATTGACGATACTCAAGTTGAGTCATCGCACCTTCCGTTACTTGTTCTAGACCTACTACAACTTCTTCATACTGACACTCATCAGGTTTTGCAAGATCACATTCACCAATTGCTACTTTTTCAATAATCGGTGCATGTGTTCCTTGGAGTTCAGCAAGAACATGTGGCATACCCGCATTAGGGAATGCAATGTTATTCATTCCTGTAGGGCGGCTCTCATCTTCATAGAAAGAGAGAAGGTATTTAAAGATGTAATCAGGACCTTTTGCGCGTGAAATTGTAGAGAGATCTGGCGGAGCCACACCTAACCATACTTGCGCATCGCGTCTATCCATTGCTGTATGGATAAGATCACCATCTTTTGTTCTAATATATTCGCCTTCGCGAGTATCAAAACTACCTGTATTAATTAATTTTTGAATATCTTCTTCTTGAAGCCCGATATCACGAGCAGTGATATTGTAACGTTGGAATTCAAGTGAGTGACAAGCAAGGCAGTAGTCCATGTAAAGTCGCGCGCCTGACTGAAGAGATTCTTGATTCGTCACATTGATTTGAGGATTGCCAAGCTCCTTAAGAGCTTGCGCTGTTAATTCCTCAGAAGACTGTGCATTTGCACTCGCAGCCATGATCATCAGGCAGCTGGTAAATAGCGTTATGATTTTTCTCATTTCATTGTCACCCTTGTTGGAACTGGTTTAACTTTACCCCATCTTGACCACCATGGCATGCCGAGGAAGAAGATAAAGTAGTATACAGTACAGATACGTGCAACTAATGTACGTGCATCATTTGCCGGAACAACACCTAAGTAGCCTAAGACAATAAAGCAGATTACAAAGAGTGCGATCATGATTTTAATAAATGCACCTTTATAGCGTATTGAGCGTACTGGGCTTCTATCTAACCAAGGTAGAACAAATAATACTGCAATTGACGCACCCATCGCTAATACTCCCCAAATTTGTGTGCCGAACCATGAGGGAACTGCGCGCAAGATTGTGTAGTAAGGCGTAAAGTACCAAACAGGAGCAATATGAGCAGGCGTTGCTAATGGGTTAGCAGGTTCAAAGTTTGGGGCTTCCAAGAACAGACCATACATATCAGGTGCATAGAAGATAATGAGTGCAAAGAAGATTAAGAAAATACCAATTGCAAACGTATCATGCACAGTGTAGTACGGGTGGAATGGGATACCATCAAGCGGAATACCTTTTTCATCAAGGTTGTCTTTGATTTCAATACCATCTGGGTTATTTGAACCCACTTGGTGAAGTGCAAGAAGATGCGCGACAACAAGACCAACAAGTACTAGTGGGAGAGCAATTACGTGAAGCGCAAAGAAGCGGCTTAACGTTGCTTCAGAGATTACGAAGTCCCCACGAATACCGGTTACCAGCGTATCACCAATATAAGGAATTGCACCGAATAGAGAGATGATTACCTGAGCACCCCAGAATGACATCTGACCGTAGGGAAGTACATATCCCATGAAGGCCTCAGCCATGAGCACAAGATAGATCAACATCCCGAAGATCCAAACTAACTCACGCGGTTTACGATGTGAACCATAGATAAGCCCACGGAACATATGCATATAGATCACGATGAAGAACATCGAAGCACCTACGGCATGCATATATCGGATCAGCCATGTCCAGTTAGCGTCACGCATGACCGCAGTTTCAAGTGCAGCATAAGCGATCGGAATACCTGTAGGGCCTAGGGCACCATCAGGTTTGTAGTACATGACTAACCAGATACCTGTAAGGATCTGGTTTACCAACATTACAGCAGATAACACCCCAAAGACGTATAGCCAGTTGAAGTTTTTAGGTGCGTAATATTCAGTAACGTGCGTACGAAGCGCGCGCTTATAAGGGATACGATAGTCGATCCAGTCGCCTAAACGCTCCATTCTTGATTTAGATTCAGTGGTCATTATGCACCCTCCCCGCTAAGGCCCACAATAACTGAGTTTTCAGTTTTGTAGTAGTGATCAGGAACAAGTAAGTTGATTGGCGCAGGAAGGTTTTTAAAGACACGTCCAGCTAGGTCAAATCGTGAACCATGACATGCACAGAAGAATCCGCCACGCCATGCAGGACCTAAGTCAGCAGGTGCGACTTCAGGTCTAAATGTTGGTGAACAACCTAAATGTGTACAGATACCGACGAGTATTAGATACTCAGGCTTGATTGATCTGAACTCATTTTGAGCATAGGGAGGTTGTTGATCACTTTTTGAAGTAGGGTCAACTAATGCATCAGGTGGTGATGTTTGTAAACGCTCAAGCATTGCTTCTGTACGGTTTAAGACCCATACAGGTTTACCTTGCCACTCAACGCGGAGTAATTCTCCAGGGGAAAGTTTGGATAAATCAACCTCAACAGGTGCTCCCGCACTTTTTGCTCGCTGACTTGGCATCCAAGACTTTACAAAAGGAACGCCGAGAAATCCTGCTCCAAACGCCGCAACTGCTACCGTTGCATAGCTCAGGACTCGTCTCCTTTTATGATTAACATTCTCCGAACTCATGTTCTTCGTCTCCATTAAAAAATTTTACTTTTCTTTTACTTGCTTACACGAGACACATACTCGCCCGTACGTGTGTCAACTTTGATCACTTCACCATTTTGTACAAAGAGGGGTACTCGAACAACCGCACCAGACTCAAGTGTCGCAGGTTTTCCACCTGTTCCAGCTGTGTCACCCTTTAAACCAGGATCTGTATCAACAATCTTCATTTCAATGAAGTTAGGCGGAGTCACCGTAAGAGGTGCGCCATTATAAAGTGTAACGGTGCAAGTATCTTGCTCTATTAACCACTTCTTTGAATCTACCACGGCGCTTTCATTCGCAGCGACTTGATCAAATGTTTCAGGGTTCATGAAATGCCAGAACTCACCATCACAATAAAGGTATTGAAGTTCGACATCCACGACATCTGCTCCCTCAACCGACTCACCTGAACGGAATGTTTTTTCAATAACACGTCCGGTTTTTAGGTTTCTGATTTTCACGCGGTTGAATGCTTGGCCTTTGCCTGGCTTAACCATCTCATTTTCGATGATTGAGCAAGGATCGCCATCAAGCATGATTTTTAATCCACTTTTGAATTGATTTGTAGTATAAGTTGCCATATTTGATCACTATATCTCGATATTAAATTTTTCTATGCAGATTATACCTGAACTCCATTTTAAATTCAGCTTAGATCTTACCTATTTTGCTTACGGATCTGATTCGTCATAAAGCTCTGGAAAATATTCTCATTAATTCTAAACCATTGGTATTCTTGATTTAGAAATGCTTTCCAGTGGTCATAGACCATTTTGAAGTCAGGATTCTTTTCTGATTCTTCTTTGTAGATTTCTTGAGCTACCTCATAAGAGGCTTCTAAAATCTCTTTTGAAAAGGAGCGTAGTTTAGCACCATTTTTCGTAAGTGTCGCAAGCGCAGGTGGATTTTTTGCATCATATTGCGCAATCATCCATTGATTTACCTCAGCACAGACGGTTTCAAAAATATCTTTGTAGAGCTGTGGCAACTCTGCCCACTTTTGGTCATTGACGTAAAAAGAGGTTGTTGCTGCACCTTCCCAAAAACCAGGAGTGTAATAATAAGGCGCAACTGCTTGAAGTCCTAACTTTTCATCGTCATAAGGACCGACAAATTCCGCGGCATCAATTGTTCCTTTTTCAAGTGATGAGTATACATCACTTGCGGGGATTGTTTGTGGAATAACGCCGAGTCTGGAGAGGATTTCGCCGCCAAAGCCGGGGATTCTAAATTTCAAGCCCTTGAGATCCTCAAGAGAATTGACCTCTTTACGAAACCAGCCCCCCATTTGCGCTGTAGTATTACCGCCAGGGAAGTTGATAATATTATATTGCGCAAAGACCTTGCGCATGATCTCTAAGCCGCCACCCGCATAAAACCAGGCATTTTGCATCCGCGCATTCATTCCAAAGGGTAAAACTGTATCAATTGAGAGAGCACTGTTTTTTCCATGGTAATAGTAAGATGCTGTGTGACCGACTTCGACGGTTCCCTGTGAAACGGCATCGAATACTTGGTTTGCGGGTACGAGCTCGCCGGGTGCAAAAACTTGAATTTCAAATTGACCATTAGTTAACTTCGATACTTGTTCAGATAACATGGTAGATGCTGCAAAAAGAATGTTGAGATTCTTGGGGAAGCCGGCAGTGATCCTCCACTTTACTTTAGGATAAGTTTCAGCATTTGCAATTGTTGAAGCTGCAATGAATCCTGAAACCGCTGCTGTTGACCCTGCTTTTTTTATAAAATCACGACGTTTCATGTTTTTCCCTTCTTTCGAATGCCATTATCTATTTCATATTTTCACTGGCAAGATAATGTAATGTTCTTATTATGTTGTGATAAAGGCAGTGTAATTAGAGTATTAATATAACGTTTCTCTGTTATATGATTGTTGCTCTAAATCACATATACCGTATATACATCTGTTTTTGCATCTAAGTTAAGAGCGTTAGCATTCGATGGGTAATCGGCTTGTGTAGTGCTAAAGGGTTATTAGCGTTACACTCTTTTAGAATATTCTGAATGGTTTTTAGAATAATACTAATAAAAGATGCTTAATTTCTTTAAGTCTTAATTTTTTTAAATCATCTGGAGTTATCAGTTTTACTGCCTATTTATAACTAAGGTAGGCTTACTTTTAAAACCATTTTATTTATATGAATAGATTTGTCACTGTTTTAGTTGAGGTGGTTATTAACAGAGCTGATGAAAACTTCTGATAAAAAAGTGTCGGGCTCTATATGTTTGTAATGACCGTTACCTCGCCTGTTAATGATGAAAACATCTATTTTTGTCTTCTGAGTTGCGAGAACATGAATTGCTGGAATATATTCTCATTGACACGGAACCATTGGTACTCCTTGTTAAGGAAGCTCTTCCAATGCTCATAGATGTATCTAAAGTCTGGATTTATCTCGGCTTCTTCTGCGTATATTTCTTGTGCAACATCATATGCTTTTTGCATAATCTCTTTTGAGAAAGAGCGGAGTTTAGCCCCATTTTGAATAATTGTTGCGAGCGCTTCTGGGTTTTTTGCATCATATTGTGCTGCCATCCAAAGGTTGGCTTCAGCTGCTGCTCTTTCAAAAATGATCTTATATTTTTCAGGAAGATTTGCCCATGCATCTTTATTCACGTAGTAAGTGAGCATCGCGGAACCCTCCCAGAAGCCTGGGGTGTAATAATAAGGGGCTACTTGCTGCAATCCTAGTTTTTGATCATCGTAGGGTCCTACGAACTCTGTGGCATCAATCGTTCCTTTTTCAAGGGATGAGTAGATATCGCCTACAGGAATATTTTGCGGAATTGCACCAAGACGAGCCCATATTTCCCCGCCAAAGCCTGGGATTCTAAATTTAAGACCTTTAATGTCATCTAGATTATTGACCTCTTTACGAAACCAACCGCCCATTTGCGTATTGGAGTTTCCACCTGGGAAATTGACAATATTGTATTTATCAAAAAGTGTTCGTAAAACCTCCGTACCGCCCCCCGCGTAATACCATGCATTTTGCATTCTGGTGGTGAGTCCAAATGGTAAACAGGTGTCGATAGACAACGCTTTATTTTTACCATGATAGTAGTTTGAGGTTGTATGACCCATTTCTACAGTGCCATTTTGAACGGCATCAAACACTTGTGTAGAGGGAACGATTTCACCGGGAGCAAATACTTGGATCTCAAATTCGCCACCACTCATTGCATATACAGAATCGGCTAAACGTTGAGAGGTGCCAAATAATAGATCTAAATTTTTAGGGAAGCTGGCAGTCATACGCCATTTGACCTTAGGGTTACTACTTGCCTTTGCAATGGAGATGCTAGCAAGTCCTGTTCCCGTAAGGACAGCGGATTTAGTAATAAATTGGCGACGTTTCATTTGATGTTCTCCTCATCCTCGTAGTATTTAAAATGCTTTTTTTAGAAGTTGTTATTCAGCTATTAATTGTGCAGGCATCAGACTCTATTAAATATTGATTCAAATCGATTGATGAGATGTTGCACTAGTAAACAGCAGATGTATTACTAGTACAACATACCTGAATTGCGTTTATATTTTCAAACTATTGTCTTATTAAACAGCACTTGTGATGATTAGGTTAGAAATCTAACCCAAATTCATCAAATTCTGCATCGTTATCAAAGCTGTTATCGCCGGTATCAAGACTGAATTCAATATCTGACCCGGTTCCTTCAAACTGCTCAAATTTCTCAGTTTTGATAATATCAGGGAAGCTAATGAGGATAACAACCATAATAATCTGCAGTATCAGAAAGGGCATCGCGCCATAGTAGATATCTTTGGTCGTGACTTCTTTCGGGGCAACCGATTTAAGGTAAAATAGTGAGAACCCAAAAGGCGGATGCATAAAGGAGGTTTGCATATTCATTGCCAAGATCACCCCAAACCAGGTTAAATCTATGCCGAGCGCAACCGCAATGGGGAGCAGAAGTGGTACTAATATCAATGCGATTTCGAAGAAATCTAAAAAGAAAGCCACAAAGAATATTAAGATATTGACAGCAATAATAAAGCCAATAATACCGCCCGGAAGATTGCCTAAAATGTTCTCAATCCAGATGCCGCCATTGAGACTGGTAAAAGCAAGCGAGAAGAACATTGAACCGATCATAATGAAGACTACAAATGTTGTAATTTTAACACTTTGATCTAGAGCTTGAACGAGCAGAGTTTTAGTCAGTGCTTTTTTGAATAAAGCTAAGATCATGGCACCAACAGCACCAATGGCGCCTGCTTCAGTAGGAGTTGCCATACCTAAGAAAACGGTGCCTAATACTAAGAAAATTAATGTCACAGGCGGGATAACGCTAGTGGTAACCTTAAGTGCAAGTGCTTTTCCGTGTAGCGTTCTCTCTGCTTCCGGGATTGCCGGCATTGCTTGCGGTTTGACCATTGTAATCACAAAGATAAAGAGAATATAGCTTCCCACAAGCAATGCACTTGGAATCAGTGCTGCTTTATACATTGAACCAATAGATACACCTAGTTGATCCCCTAATACGATTAAAACAAGGCTTGGGGGGACAATCTGCGCTAAAGTGCCAGATGCTGCAATAACGCCGGAAGCGAGTCGTTTAGAGTATCCGTAACGCAGCATGATCGGAAGGGATATTAATCCCATGGCAATGACAGATGCAGAAACAATACCGGTTGTAGCCGCTAACATTGTTCCTACAAAGATAACGGAGTAAGCAAGTCCGCCGCGCATTTTGCCAAAAAGTTGCCCCATGGTATTCAGGAGGTCTTCTGCCATACCTGTTCGCTCTAGGACTAAGCCCATAAGGGTGAAGAAGGGGATAGCAAGTAGGGTATCGTTACTAATAATACCAAAGAAGCGGTCACTGAGGGCACCGAGAAGTGCGAAATCGAGTTGCCCAATGTAAATGCCGACGAGTGAAAATAAAAGGCCGGTAGCAGCCAGTGAGAATGCAATAGGATAGCCCTTTAATAGAAATATAATAAGGGCGATAAACATTAAGGGGGGTAAGAATTCTAACATTTTGGCTCTAGCTCCGAGTTTGTAGCATTGTTGTTAGATATAGTCTGAAGCGAAACAATCGCTTTACAGAGTTCTGATACTCCTTGTAATAGGAGGAAGAACATACCGATAGGAAGAAGTGCTTTAATAGGAGCTCTCGGGAGTCCGCCTGGGTTAGACGACATTTCCCAAATTTGCCAGGAGCTGATAGCAGGGCCAATTGTGAGATAAAAAAGCATAGAGAAAGCAGGGAATAGAAAGAAGACTATGCCGATTATTTCCATAATCGCTTTCACTTTTGGCGAAAAACGGTTGGAAATAATATCTATCCGAATGTGTTGGTCTTTTAGATAGGTATAGCCGGACGCAAGTAAGAATACTGCCGCAAATAGATACCATTGAACTTCTAACATGCCGTTAGAGCTCATATTAAATGCGTATCTAAAAAGCGCATTCCCCGCAGAGATAATGGTTGCTAAGAAAATTGCAACAATGGCAATTTTACCTAAGAAACTATTAAAGGAGTCTATGACATGCGAGATGGTTTTTAAAATATTCATGAGTTAGAAACCGCTATATTGTGCTTGCGTATTAAAGAAAATAAAAAATAAGAATCTAATGGCTTGTGAAAAGCCATGTTTACTCTACTTGATCTGTTTTTTTTTGCCAATGATTTATTTGATAATGATGTTTATCAGCCATTGTTAAGTCATTTAATGAATAACGCATAGAATAAATAATATAAACATAAAAAAATCGCAGACTTTAGAAGGTGTGCGATTTTTAGTAATATTATTAATTGATTCTTAATAGCTCAGTGAGCTCAATTAGTATTTAGCGCACTTGTGAGTAAATGATTTTTGCATGTCATTTGCATATGACTTGTGGTTATCAAGAATGATCTTCATTTCATCAGAAGATCCCATGATGACAGGGACTCTTTGGTGTAGCTTTTCAGGGGCTAAATCTAATATGCGCTCATACCCCGTAGAGGCAACGCCACCTGCCTGCTCTACTAAAAACGCCATTGGATTCGCTTCATACATGAGACGTAAGCGGCCACCTTTATCAAGGAGAGACGCATCAATAGGATATGCGAAAACGCCACCTCGTTGAATAATGCGATGAATATCCATGACCATTGCACCTACCCAGCGCATCGTGAATTTCTTTTGGCGAGGACCCGCTTCACCTAAGTCGCAATCATCAATGTAAGCGCGCATTGGGGGTTCCCATAAGTTGCGGTTCGCCTGATTGATTGCATATTCTGCTGTAGAGGCAGGAATTTGCATGCTTGGGTGTGTCAAGATGAACTCACCAATTGAAGGGTCTAATGTAAAACCGTGAGTACCATGACCAATTGTTAATACCATCATTGTTGCTGAACCATATAGGCAGTAGCCAGCGCAAACTTGTTGTGTCCCTTCTTGGAGGAAGTCTGCTTCAGTCGGGTCTTTTTTATCTGTTTTTAAAATTGAGAAAATTGTGCCAATAGGGCCATTGATCTCAATATTGCTTGATCCGTCGAGGGGGTCAAATATTAAAAGGTAGTTGCCGCGAGGCTGGCCTTCGGGAAGATTTAGAACTTCATCCATCTCTTCACTTGCCATTGCTGCAACATGGCCGCGATTTGCATTGTTTTTGATGAATAGATCATTTGCAATCACGTCAAGAATTTGTTGGGTTTCTCCTTGGCAATTTTCATTGTCTGTTGAACCAATTACATTCGCTAGCTGTCCCTGTTGAACTGCTGCTGCAATCATTTTGCATGAAACAGCAATATCATTGAGGAGGAGGGTAAAGTTACCCGTAGCTTCAGGAAAGCGACGTTGCTCTTCCATGATAAATTGCGAAAGCGTTACGCCAAAGTGAGTCATTTCAATCTCCACGTTTTGAATAGGTAGTAAAAATTGTGGTTATGATATACTTTTTCCATGCTTTATAAAAGCGATTTGTAGTTAAAGTGTAGTTTTAGAGAGCTTTCTAGTCTGAGATTGTTCACTGCGGATCTCTGCTTGGAATTGTGGCTATTTGCGGTTATACTCACGGTTAGATTAAATCCTAATTGAGCGGTTTTGAGTAATTTTTCATCCGTGTAAAAAAATGAATGGAGATTAATAAATAAATATGAGTTCTACAGAATTAAAAAATGCCGGTCTAAAAGTGACGCTTCCTCGCCTTAAAATATTAGATATTTTAGCGAAAGCAGCAGCAACTCCTGTTTGTCATTTAACAGCGGAAGAGATCTATATGCAGTTAAGTAGCTCCGGAGAAGAAGTTGGACTTGCGACTGTTTACCGTGTTTTAACGCAATTTGAACAAGCGGGATTAATTCGTCGTCATTTTTTTGATGGTGGCCAATCGATGTTTGAAATTGATGATGGTGATCAGCATGACCATATTATTTGTATTAATTGTGGTCATATTGGCGAGTTTTCCCATGAGAAAATCCATGAAAAGCAAGCGCAAATTGCATCTGAGCTCGGATATGAGTTAACGGATGCGCGCACTATTTTGCACGGTATTTGTGCACAATGTCGCGAGAAATAATATTCCTTCGGCAAGAGTTTACGACTCGACGCTATGCAATAATATGGGTTAGCATCTGGCTAATCCTTATTTTTGCGACCTGGTTTTCTAGACCATTAATGCCATTTCAGGAAACGTTGTTTTCTGGTATTGTCTTTGAGCTCTATCAATCTGATAGTTGGCTTTATCCTCGAATAAATGAAGTGTATCAGCACTCAAGCTTCCCATTGAATTACTGGCTAGCGCTAGGGGTTTGGGATGTTTTTGGCGTGTCTGAGTTTTCGCTTAGGGTTCTCGCATCCTTCTTTAGTTTAGGGACCTTGTTTTTAACAGCGTGGGCAGCCTACCAATTATGGCCTGATAAGAGAGATGTTAGGGCAAATGCACCCTTAATATTGATCGGCAGTTTAATGTGGACAATCTTTGCAACCGCAAATGTTGAATACGTTTTCTTCACGTTCTACCTGATGCTCACGATGAACTTTTTAATACGGGTGTGGCGATTTAATCAAAATATATGGTGGGTTGGGTTTGCTATCAGTCTGGCTTTTGGGCTGTTTTCTTCTGGCCTTATCTTTTTTGTTGTCACTGTTCCGATCATTTTTCTGTCGCCTTATTGGGCGAGTAAAAAGTGGAAGTCGATTTATATTTATGGCGTGATATCGAGTAGTATCGCTTTAATCGCCTTTTGCATATGGGCTGTTTTTAGTGCTGAGGCTCTCGGTTTTTCAGTCGTAGATGCGTTAGGCCTTCGGACCATCGTCAGAGCTTTAAGTCATGCGCCACCTTTTTATGTCTATTTTTTAAATTTAGTGGTGATCTCATTTCCTTGGCTTTTTTGGCTTCGAATTTATCGTCTTTTTAGATGCAGTGATAGAGATGAATCTCTCATCTTCGTGATGATTTGGTTTGTCTTATTAATTGCTATTTTAGGGATCTTAAGCTTAACATCACTCGATGCACTATTACCCTTGTATCCAGCATTTGGTCTGATTATTGCGAGAATATATCGACAAGGGGTCAGTCGAAAGCGAGATGTGTTATTGATAACCATAGTAATGGTTGCGATGGGTCTCTTGATGATTTTATTGCCGCTCAATTATGCTTATCTATCACTGCCTGATTGGGTGGGTGCAGTTTCACCATTTTGGGGTGCGGGTTTAATTTTATTTAGTTTTACTCTATTATTTAATGCTGAAAACACGCGTATCATGACGCTTGCTTTAATGAGTGTTGCTATGACTTTGGCGATTAATTTTGGCGTTGTGCGTGTAGCGAGTGACTTTTATGATCTTGCGCCAGCGGGTGAAAGGGTTTCTTGGTATCAAACAAATGGCTTTACTGTTGGGCATGCATCTAATTATCGCGGGCACCTTCATTTCGTAGGGGGGTTGAAAGCGCCTTTGGTGGAAGTGGGTACTTATCGTGAGATGGCGCGCTTAGTGGATGCCGATGAAAATGCTAGAGTCATTTTGTATTTAGAGGATTATCAGGATTTAGAGAGATTGCCGATAGAGTATTGGCAACCCTTTCGAGGGAAGTATTTGGTGATTATAAAAGGACAAGCCTTGTTAGATATTTATAGGGATCGCCCGAGCTTGTTGTTTTCTGAGAATCCCTTATAAATTGTGAGTATATTTCCTCAACCGATTGTTAAAACAAGATGTTCTGATAAATGAGTTTATTTAACTGTATCGAATAGGTTATAATCAGCAAAATTTAACTATTTATTTTATATTTAACGAATGCTTTATTTTGTATATTTGAAAGCAGAACAAATCAAAGAAGGGTAAGTCTTAATTATGATGCAATTCATCCGTGATCGAGCGAATAGCGTATGGTCGAAACTAATATTAGGTGGTGTTGCAATTTCATTAGCAGGTATTGGAGGGACGCAAATATTTAGTGGACCAAGTGCCGATACTGTCGCAACCGTTAATGGTGAAAAAATCACTTTGCAAGAAGTTGAGGCGCAATATCAGCAGCTTCTCAATGCGAATGCGCAAAATACAGATATATCGGATGAGCTACAACGTCAATATAAACTCATTGCAAGACAAGATTTATTACAAAGACGTGCGATGGATGGGCAGATTAAAGATTGGAAGATACGTGCTTCTAATAAGGCAGTTGCTGAAGAGATCGTCTCTATTCCGGCATTTTTAAAAGATGGGAAGTTTGATCAAGAGAGTTATAGAGCTTCACTTTTCAATGCAGGTTACAATGTCGAGACTTTTGAGTCAGCGGTGAGACGTGATGTGGAAGAGAGTATTGTTCGTGAAGCATTAGTAAATAGCGTCTTTATTCCAGAGCGGGCATTAGTAGAACAAATTGAATTTGCGGGGCAGAGTCGTGATGTCGTTGTTGCTTCCATTAATTTTGCGGATAAAGCGGATCAAATTTCAGTATCTGATGAAGATGTGAAGAAAAATTATGCTGAAAATAGTGATAAGTATAAAACGCCTAATCGCGTGAAGCTTCAATATTTAGAGATTTCTGCTGATAATGCACAGACCCCAGGGGTAGATGCATTTGATGATGCGGATATTGCAGCTGAAGCTGACAAGCTCAAAAAGTCATCCGAGCAGCGTCTTTCAGAGCAATTTACAATCGAATATAGTAATGATGCTGAAAAGGAAGCGGCAATTGCAAAACTAGAAGATATTAAGACGCGTATCGAATCAGGTGCGATTACATTTGATGAAGCGAAAGATGAAATTGCGGATACAGATAATGCTTATTATAACCGTAATGGTAATTTCAAATATGGTGCGGCAGGTATTCCCGCATTTGATGATGAATTATTTTCGTTAACGAAAGAATCACCTCTCTCTAAACCCTTTGCAACTGAAGGTGAAGTTCATATGGTGCATCTTTTAAATATCGATACGCCTTACAAAGATAATGCGGCATTAGTTGCTGCAGCTAAAGAGTCACTCAATAAAAATGCAAAGGTGAATGCTTATTTGGCAAAAGAAGCGCGAATGCAAGAGCTCGCAGAAACATATACGGAATCTTTAGGTGAAATTGCACAAGATCTTGGTGTTGAGCTAAAAGAGACGGACTGGTTAGATCTCGATAAGCGTGAAGGGTTATTATCTGATCCTACTGTGTGGGGTGCTATTAGCACATATGAAGTGACGGAAAATGGTCATAACAGCCTCCCATTTGCGTATGATAATAAGGATAATCATGCAATGATTGTGCGGATAGAAGCGCAAGAAACAAGTCGTCCACAGACATTAGAAGAGAGTTTTGATGCGATTAAGGCGGAGATCGCACAAGATCGTTCGAAAGAAAATATCAAAAATCAGATTGAATCTATTTTGGAGTCAGGGGATGTTGAGAGTTTCCAAAATGATGTGGAGCAATTAGGTTTTGAGTATAACCAATATGATGATCTTGCTGTTACTTCAATCGGTGGGTTGACTAAGCCTGTAGAGCAATTTGCGATATCAAACGGTTTTCAGAAAATTCAGCAGTTAGAGGAAGGAAAGCCGAAATATACAATTGAAGAAGTGGATGGCCATCTCGTTGTAGTAGGCTTTAATGATATTAAAAAAGGGCAGAAGTCGGATTTTTCAGAAGATGAACAGGCGCAAATAATTGAATACTTACAAGGTGTTGAGGCAAATTATGAATATAGAGCATTCCAACAATACCTTTTAAATAATAGTAAGGTGAAAATTTATAACAATACCTTCTTTGAGTAGTAATTCCTGATTTGGGAATGATAGAAAGGTTGATAGTAATATCAACCTTTCTTTTTTAGGGTGAATTTAAATAGATTGATTGTCGAGCGGCTTTATTGCAACGACTTTTATTCGAATATCCATGAAATTTTAGTGCGCTTAAAAGGTTTTTAGATGAGTATTAGAGAGAACGTATCCCTGAAGCTGATGAATACTTTTAGGGTAGATGTTGATAGCCGTTACTTTTATGAGATTAGGTCTATAGAAGACCTGATGGGTCTTGATAGTTGTCCAGGGCCACATCTTTTTTTGGGGGAAGGTAGTAATATTCTCTTTACTCAAAATTATCCTGGTACGGTCATTTTAAGTTTACTGAAAGGTATTGAGGTTTTATCGGAAGATAATGAGTCTGTGCATATTCGGGTAATGGGGGGCGAGAATTGGCATGAATTTGTTTTGCAAATGAATGCTTGTGGATATTATGGTTTGGAATATTTGGCATTAATCCCAGGCACTGTGGGCGCTGCACCAGTGCAAAATATTGGAGCATATGGGGTTGAGGTTGGGCAATATATCCGGCGGGTAAATGTATTTGATTGCGATGCGCGGGAGTTTAAATCTTTTGATGTAGACAATTGTGATTTTTCTTATCGAGATAGTCTGTTTAAACGTGAAAAAATGCGTTATTTCATTGTCTCTGTTGAGTTTGAATTGTCGAAAAAGGCAGCAGTGCTACTGACCTATCGGGCATTGTTAGATTACTTTAAAAGTATCGATAAGAGGCTTGAAACGATAGAGATGGATGATGTTTTGAGCGCTGTTATAGCGGTGAGGTCATCAAAATTACCTGATCCTAAAGAGATTGGTAATGCGGGAAGCTTTTTTAAAAATCCTGTAGTAAAGGAAGTGGTTGCGATAAAGCTGAAGTCAGAAATAGAAAGTCTTGTTATGTATCCGTATGCCGATGGATTGGTAAAATTAGCGGCAGGTCAGTTAATTGAGCTTGCGGGTTTTAAGGGTGTGTATGAAAACGGGGTAGGGATGTATGAGAAGCAGGCATTGGTGCTTGTGAATCTAGGGGAGGCAACAGGTATGGATCTGATGAATCATGCTGAAAAAGTAAGGCGTGGCGTATCCGATCGGTTTGGGATTGTATTGGAGGCGGAGCCTTTAATATTGTAATATCTCAGGGAATTTAATGTATAATCGAATCAGTTATAAGATGAATTAATAGGGTGTAGAATGAAATTTAATTTTAAAAAAATCATGATGTTCAGTTTTTTTATAGCATTAATGTCGCTATTTCAAACTGCAAATGCACAAGAAGATCCCGTAAGTGTCATTAAAAACACTTCTGATAAACTTTTTTCGACCCTGAAAGCAGAGAAAGCAATGCTTCAGAAAGATCCAAGTAAAGTATTTGGTATTGTGGAGAGTCAGTTAGTTCCCCGCTTTGACTTTGGGACGATTTCTCAATGGGTGATGGGGAGATCTTGGCGCGACGCAACGCCCGAGCAACGCACTACTTTCACAAATGAATTTAAGCGTCTTTTAATTAATACGTATGCGGGTGTTTTGTTGGATTATTCTGATGAGACATTAAGTGTTTTACCATTGCCGCCTAATGCAGCAAAAGGTGATGAGGTAACGGTTCGTTCTGAGATTGTCTCGAAAGATAGACCACCTATTGCGATTAACTACTCCATGATTAAATCGGGCAATAAGTGGATGGTTTATGATGTTTCTGTTGAGGGGGTTAGTATCGTTGCTAATTACCGTTCAGAAATTAGAGAGTTAGTTGCTCGCGATGGTATTGATGGGATGATTAATACTTTGAAGCGCAAAAATAAGTAATTTACGCTTATGAAGCAGAGGTTGCTAGGCAGCCTCTGCTTCGTTGTATCTAAGTCTGTAATTAAATACTATTATCGTCTAAGTTTGAGTGCTGTAATCATGGGTATGGATAAATTGACACATTATGAATAAGTTTATAGATATTAATAAAGCTGATGGTAGCTATAGGCTAGAAGGCTGTTTTGATAAGTTTACGATTCCGCTTCAATGGAAGGCACTGAATGCTTCATTGAAAGAGACACCACCGAAGTTAATAGATTTAAGTGCAATTATAGAGTGTGATAGCGCTTTAATAGCTTTGTTGGTAGAAATAAAGCGTCAGTACCCTGAAGTTTCAGTTGTAAATATCCCTGAAAATCTCTCTTTATTGCTCGATTTATACCAAGTGAAAGCACTTTTATCTTAATTGTTGTATAATTACTGTTCTAGTTGTTGACTATGATGGATTTGAAGCTATAATACATATCTTCACTTAAGCGGGAATAGCTCAGTTGGTAGAGCACGACCTTGCCAAGGTCGGGGTCGCGAGTTCGAGTCTCGTTTCCCGCTCCAATTTAAGGCTGGATAGCAAAATGGTTATGCAGCGGATTGCAAATCCGTAGACGCCAGTTCGATTCTGGCTCCAGCCTCC
>CANRON010000010.1 GCA_947632245.1 uncultured Ignatzschineria sp.
GTGTTTTTGCTGATTGCGTTCGGCGTATTGATACGTGCGCTCTATTTACAATATTATATGACCGATTTCTTACTTGAGCAGGGAGATAATCGATTTGTCAGACATGTTAAAAACCCTGCAGTGAGAGGCACGATATTCGACCGCAATGGCGAACCGATCGCTCTTTCCACAGAGGTACGCTCTATCTGGATCGATCCGAGTATTTTGAGCCAAAATACTCATGAAATTCCTAAACTTGCCTATTTTCTTGGAAAACCCGAAGAAGAGATTAAGCAACTTGTACTTTCACGGCAGAAATCACGATTTTATTGGTTGAAAAGACAACTTCCGCCGCATGAAGCAAAGGCTTTAATGGCGTTGAAAATCCCAGGTGTTTTCGATCAGGTTGAATATAAACGTTATTATCCTGATGCTGAAATTACATCGCATATTTTGGGGTTTACCAATATTGATGATGATGGTATTGAGGGACTAGAGCTTACCTATCAAGACTGGCTGAAAGGGACTGATACAAAAACGCGAATTCTTAAAGATGCCAAAGGACGTGTGATTGAACGGGAAGAAGTTATCGACATGGATAACTTTAAAGAGAGTAAGGATTTAACGCTAACGATTGATAGACGTATTCAGATTTCAGCTTACAGAGCGCTGAAAACCGGGATGATTAAACATGATGCGGTGGCAGGATCTGTGATTGTTGCAGATATGAAAACAGGCGATATCTTAGCGATGGTGAATCAGCCTGCGGGTAACCCGAATCGATTAGATGAAAGACGATCTGAACTTTTGAAAAATCGCGTTATTACGGATACTTTCGAGCCTGGGTCGACCATTAAACCATTTGTTGTCGCTGCTGGTCTTGAAACGGGAAAATGGCACCCAAACTCTATAGTGAAAACAGGACGTGGTGGTTATCGCGTCGGGAAAAATCTGGTGCGCGATGTATCGAGCTCAGATTCTATGGATGTTACGACAGTATTGATGAAATCCAGTAATATTGGGGTCGTGCGAATTGCTGAAACGATTGAGCCATCAGTATTATTTAATATTTACGATAAGCTGGGGATTGGGCATAAGAGCCAATTACGTTTAGTGGGCGAGGAGCCGGGCCGATTAGGATCACTACGGAGATGGCAGATAGATCCATTTGAATATGCCACGAAAGCTTATGGTTATGGCATTAGTATCAATACGCTTAAGTTAGCGCAGATGTATACCGTGTTTGGAAACGAAGGGCAGTTTAGACCCCTTCGTCTTGTCAAAAGTGAGTATTTTCCAGAAACGACGCCCATATTCAGCCCAAAAGTCACAGATCAAGTATTATTAATGCTAGAGGCAGTGACTGATAAGTCGCGAGGCGCTGCTGGTTGGCGCGCGCGCGTACCGAACTTTAGAGTCGGCGGTAAGTCAGGAACAATCCGAAAAATCATCAATGGTAAATATAGTAATACGCATCACCGCAGTTTCTTTGTAGGGGTTGCACCCATATCAGACCCTCAATATGTTGTTGCGATTATGATCGATGAGCCACGTAAAGATGGTTATTATGGTGGGTTAGTGGCGGCACCTATTTTTAGTGATGTAATGCGCAGTACTTTAAGAATTATGGGCACAAGGCCTGATGCACTACTTGATGAGCCTAATATTAAACTCATTGCAAAGTAAGGCCGTTGAGTCTGAGACAGAAAGAGAGATATCTTAATAAAATTACAAGAGATCATAGAGACAGGGTATTTGAGTATTACTGAAGATGAATAAGTGTGATACTAGATTGCATGGAAATATGATTTCTTTACGACATGCTTGATTGCGTAAGGAGAAGCAAATGACTTTAAAAGAATTGTTACAACAGAGTCTTCTAGAGAGTGAACTTCCTCCTGAACTCGGGAAGATCAAGGTGATGGGATTGTCATCTGACAGTCGTTATGTTGAGCCTGGCGATCTTTTTTTTGCAAAACAAGGCAACTCATCCCATGGACTTGATTATTTGCCCACCTTGTTAGAGAAGGGGGTCTCTGCAATTATTTATGAAGATCCACTCGGAACTCATTCGCACCCCTTAGAAGGAGTTGCTTCTCTAAAGGTTGAGAATATTGATCAGTTAATGCGTGAAGTGACTTTTCGATTTTATGCAGATCTGCAATCTCGCATTGAATTAATTGGTGTGACGGGGACAGAGGGAAAGACATCTGTCACACAGTTTATAGTTAAGGCATTTAGTGGGCTCAATATTGATTGCGGCTTAGTCGGTACAAATGGCATTGGCTTTTTAGATAATCTTAAAGAAAATACGCATACAACACCGGATTTAATGGCGCTTTATCAATCGCTTGCAGAGATTGATGATAATGATGATGTCCGTGTGTTGATTAATGGTATGTTGCCAATTGCGATCGAAGTAACTTCCCATGCGCTTGATCAAAAGCGCGTAGAGGGTCTGAGCTTTGAAACAACCGTTTTCACCAATTTAAATCGAGACCATCTTGATTATCATGGCACTTTAGAAGCCTATGGTGAAGCGAAAGCGCGTCTCTTTTTAGAATATCCTCAAAAAAATAGCGTGATCAATATTGATGATGTTTTTGGTGAGAAACTCAATAATGAACTGGCTACTCAACGTCCTGAAGTCAGACGATTTCCTTATGGGACAAAAGAATCAGCGGAAGAGAATTATCTACAGATTAAAGATTTAAAGCTTCATGAGCAGGGGCTGGATTTCAATCTGCAATTTAATGGTATTGAATATCCGATTACCAGCCATCTTTATGGTGCCTTTAATGCCTATAATTTAGTAGCAGCAATTGGCACATTACTCTCCTTTAGGCTTCGTATTGAATGGATTGTCGAAATTGTACCTTTGATCACGAATGTGAAAGGTCGCATGGAGATGGTCCATTTAAAAAATGGCGCTGTTGCCGTTGTGGATTATGCCCATAAACCGAATGCATTGAAGCAAGCTTTAATCTCCCTTCGCGAACATTTAGATGGTGGTAGACTGATTGCCGTATTCGGTTGTGGCGGTAATCGGGATACTGGTAAACGCCCATTAATGGCTGAAATTGCAGAAGAGTATGCAGATCAGGTTATTGTCACCAGTGATAATCCCCGCTTTGAAGACCCACTTGCGATTATTAAAGATATTCAGGCGGGCTTTAAAAATCCGGATGCAGATACCATTGTAGAAGAAGTCGATCGAGCAAAAGCGATACGATTGGCGATTTCACGCTCGCAGAGCGGCGACATTATACTTATTGCCGGAAAAGGGCATGAAGATTATCAGATTTTAGGTGACAGAGAGATCTACTTCTCTGACTTTGCCGAAGTACAGAAAAATAACGAGGAGTTATAGTATGCAGCTATCGGAAGCAGCCAAGATTATGAACGGTGAGCTCAAGGGGCAAGATGCCTATTTCTTTGGTGGCGCGAGTGATACCCGAAAACTTAAACCTGGTGAAATCTTTTTCGCGTGGAAAGGGGATAAAAGTGATGCGCATGATTATCTTGAAAGCGCTGAGCTCAATGGTGCAATTTGTGCTGTTGTAGAGCGATTTATACCTTCGGCGCAGATCGCACAGATTGTCGTCAAAGATAGCCAGAAAGCACTCGGTAAAATAGCCAAAGCTTGGCGTAAAGAGTGGAAAGGCACCATGATCGCTCTGACAGGTTCAAATGGTAAAACAACATTGAAAGAGATGGTAACATCTATTTTATCGGTCAATCATGAGGTGCTTGCGACAGAGGGAAATTATAACAATCATGTAGGGTGTCCATTGATGCTTTTAAGGCTCAATACTCACCATACGCATGCGGTCATTGAGATGGGGGCGAGTAACCCCAGAGAGATTGAATATCTCACCAAAATTGTGCAACCGGACATTGCTATATTGAACAATGCTGGCGAGTGTCACCTAGAAGGATTTGGTTCTATTAATGGCGTTGCAAGGGCAAAGGCAGAAATATTCCTAGGACTTTCGAAAGCCGGAACGGCAATTATTAACGCTGATGATCCCTTTTCAGAGTTTTGGCAAACATGCGTTTCTGATTTTAAATCAGCAACCTTTGGTATCAAGCATGCAGCTGACGTCAGTGCGGATGAGATTCAAAATCAAGAGTTTAAGCTTCATTTGCATAAGACGGGAGAAAGCGCAGATATTCAATTAAAATTATTAGGAGATCATAATATTCTCAATGCACTCGCGGCGAGTGCAGCAGCACAAGCAGCAGGTGAATCAATTGAGACGATTAAACAAGGCTTGGAATCATTAGCGCCTGTGAAAGGTCGCTTGCAAGTTGTGAAGATCAAAGAGAATGTGCAGTTGATTAATGATGCTTATAACGCAAATCCGAATTCATTGAAGGCCGGCATTGATGCCTGTAGTGTCGGTGAGCGTTGGCTTGTATTGGGGGATATGCGTGAGCTGGGTGAAAAAGAGCATGAAATTCATCAAGCGTGCGGCGAATATGCAAAGCGCGCCGGATTCTCTCAGCTCTTAGCATTAGGGGAGCTCACAGCTTCCGCGGTAAAGGGTTTTGGTGAAGGGGCAACGGCTTATGATGCACACGATGCGTTATTGATTGCGCTTAAAGATAAAATCAGAGCATATGAAGCGCCGACACTGTTGACGATTTTATTAAAAGGATCAAATAGTATGAATATGCAATATTTCTATGAATCCTTAACGCAAGGACAGCCAGACGCATAAATTTGTCAACCTCGTTAAGGATAAGAGCTTAACGAGGTTTTTTTAATCAGTATCAATTAAATATAGCTAATGATCGAGATCAGGCGTCATCGGATAATAAAGGTACGCATAGAATCACGGTCTCATCATGACTTTGCGCTATAATAGAGCGAAAAATTTTGAAAGTTTAAAGGGGATTTACCACTATGTTGTACGCGCTTCTCGATCTATTGGCGGACTATTGGTCACCATTACGTGTTTTTCAATATATTACGATGCGTGGGATAATGGCAGCATTGACAGCATTAGTATTTAGCATTGGTTTGGGACCGAGTTTTATCCGCCTGCTCCAAAAACAGCAGATCGGGCAATTTGTAAGAAACGATGGCCCTGAGAGCCATCTTTCAAAACAAGGCACGCCCACAATGGGCGGAATCCTGATTATATTAGGTATTTTATTTGCAACACTTCTATGGGCAGATTTGCGTAATTTCGATGTGTGGGTAGTTCTATTTGTCTTGCTTAGTTTTGGTGCGGTGGGCTTTTTAGATGATTATCGAAAGGTCGTCAAGAAGCAGTCGCTCGGGCTTCGGGCTAAAGAGAAGTATCTCTATTTAAGTATTGCGGGGTTAGCTGCGTCTTGTGCGCTCTATTTTACGGCTGATACGCCGGCAGATACGAATCTTTTAATTCCTTATTTTAAGAATCTCTCTATTCCCTTAGGTATTCTTTTCATTCCTTTTACGTATCTTGTGATTGTCGGGGCAAGTAATGCGGTTAATATGACAGATGGTTTAGATGGGCTTGCGATTATGCCGACGATCATGGTCGCCGGCGCGCTGGCAATTTTTGCGTATATTGCCGGTAACTCAATATTTGCCAATTATCTCTCTTTGCCATTTGTCGGTGGCGCGGGGGAAGTGCTTGTTATTTGTGCTGCGATAGTGGGCGCAGGGCTTGGATTTTTATGGTTTAACACTTATCCTGCCCAAGTATTTATGGGGGATGTGGGTGCGCTTTCACTCGGCGGTGTCCTTGGAGTGATCGCAGTGATTGTTCGTCAAGAACTTGTTTTCTTTATTATGAGTGGTCTTTTTGTAGTCGAAACGTTATCTGTAATATTACAGGTCGGTTCTTTTAAACTCCGCAAAAAACGACTGTTTAGAATGGCGCCGATTCATCATCACTTTGAACTAAAGGGCTGGCCGGAACCTCGAGTGATCGTGAGATTTTGGATTTTTACCTTTATATTGGTCTTAATTGGGTTGGCGTCTATTAAGCTTCGATAAAATTGTGTTGCAGAAGTATGAATATAGGCTTAAAAATACTCTATCTAACAATAGGTTGCAGTTACAAGGGTGTCAAAGTAGAAGACTTTTAAATACATTGGCGTATAATATAAAAATTACATTTACACTACAAATTATCAATAATTAAATTATCAGGAGAGTTTACAATGAAACAACCAGTAAGAGTAACGATCACAGGCGCAGCGGGTAATATTGGTTATGCAATGGCATTTCGTGTGGCGGCAGGAGATATGTTAGGTCCAGATCAACCTGTAATCCTTCAATTACTTGAAATCACACCGGCGCTTGAAGCATTGAAAGGTGTAGTGATGGAATTAAATGACTGTGCCTTCCCATTATTAGCAGGAATCGTTGCGACTGATGATTTAAACGTGGCATTTAAAGATACTGATTATGCAATGTTAGTGGGTGCACGTCCACGTGGTCCTGGTATGGAGCGTAAAGATCTTCTCGAAGCGAATGGTGCGATCTTTGGTCCGCAAGGTAAAGCGATGAATGATCATGCTAGCCGTGATGTTAAAGTGCTTGTGGTGGGTAACCCTGCAAATACAAATGCACTGATCGCAATGAAAAATGCACCGGATTTAAATCCAAGACATTTCCATGCAATGACGCGTTTAGATCATAACCGCGGCTTAAGCTTGCTTGCAGAGAAAACAGGTACACACGTGAATGATATTCAAAAAATGACGATCTGGGGTAACCACTCAGCGACTCAGTATCCTGATCTTACTTTTACAACGATCAATGGTAAACCAGCACTTGATTTAGTAGATCGTGATTGGTATGAAAATGATTACATTCCACAAGTTCAACAACGTGGCGCTGCAATCATCAAGGCGCGTGGCGCATCATCTGCTGCATCTGCTGCATCTTCAGCAATTGATCATATGCGCTCATGGGCTCTCGGTACTGAAGAGGGGAACTGGGTATCTATGGCGGTTCCTGCAGATGGATCATACGGTGTTGCGCCAGGAATCATCTACTCATATCCATGTATTTGTAAAAATGGTGACTTCGAGATCGTTCAAGGACTTGAAATCTCAGAGTATTCACAAGGTAAAATGGATGCGACAGAAACAGAACTTCGTGAAGAAGCAGATGCTGTAAAAGCATTGTTAGGTTAATACCCGATAATTTGTGAAAATTAATATTGACGATAAATGAGATTGATTAGCAATTAGCATCACGCTACTGTTAGAATAGAGGGCATATTCCTAAAGGGTATGCCCTTTTTATTAATCACGAACAGAGTAGAGAATGAATAATGAAAAAAATTGGTGTTGTGTTAACAAATCTAGGTACACCCGATGCCCCGACAAAAGAAGCACTTAAAGTTTATCTTGAGGAATTTTTAAAAGATCCTCGCGTGATCGAAGAGCCGAAGTGGAAATGGTACCCCATTCTTTACGGAATTATATTAAATACTCGCCCGAAGCAATCTGCAGAGAAGTATGAGATTGTTTGGGATAATGGCTCTCCGCTGATGAATATTACAAAAGAGCAGGCGCGTAAATTAAGTGCAATTTTACCAGATCACTATGAAGTGAATATTGCTATGCGTTACGGCAATCCTTCTATCAAGGAAGCGATTAATGAGATGATTGCTAAAGAGGTAGATGAGATTGTTGTTTTCCCGCTCTATCCGCAATATTCTGCCGCAACGACAGCTTCAGTGATGGATAAGGTCGGTGAAGTGTTAAAAGAGCTTCGTTATTTTCCAGCACTTCGTGTTTTGGGAAGTTATTATAAAAACCCACTCTATATTGACGCATGCGTGGCGCAGATAAAGCGTAGTACCGAAGGGCTTGAGCTTGATAAATATGTGTTTTCATTTCATGGAATGCCGCTGCAAACTTATTTAGAAGGTGATCCATATTATGATCAGTGTTTGGCAACGACGAAGTTAATTGCCGAGAAAATGGGAGAGCCGCTCGATCGATTTGAAACAGTATTTCAATCTCGTTTTGGTAAAGCTGAATGGCTTCAGCCATATGCGGCTGAATTTTTTGAAACAGCACCCGGCAATGCAATCACTAAAATGGCAGTTTTCTGCCCAGGATTTAGTGCAGATTGCTTAGAAACTTTAGAAGAGATGGCAATGGAAAATCGTGATCTTTTTATGGAAGCAGGGGGTGAATCGTATACCTTTATTCCTTGTATCAATAGTGATGATTTACATATTGAGATGATGAAGTCAGAAATATTAGGAGAATAATTCATCCCTGATGATTATTTCTAAATGCTGTTAGTCATTATAAATTAAACAGCCGGAAGATTCTTTTCGGCTGTTTTGCATTTTATAGGGATAGTTGGCTTGACATAGAACTGAAATGGCTTGAAAGTGTTGAAAGTCCCTGAAAAAAAGGCTTCTAGTCAAGTAACTAGAAGCCTTTATATTTTTAATCTTGTTTAATGCAATGCCATTATGCTTGGGCTTTTGATTCTTTCAGCATTTTCTCAAGGTGATGGATATCCATGCCACCTTTTAAGAATGTTGGATCATTTAAAATTTTCAAATGAAGTTCAGCATTTGTATTAATACCTTCAATTACAAGCTCATGAAGTGCATTTTTAAGACGACCAATTGCCATGTCACGTGTAGGTGCATAAGCAATAATCTTGGCAATCATTGAGTCATAAAATGGCGGTACTGCATAGCCCGCATAAATATGGGTATCAATACGAATTCCAGGACCACCTGGTGGATGATAAGTTGTAATCATACCTGGCGATGGAATAAATGTTTCATGGTGCTCCGCGTTAATACGGCACTCAATGGCATGACCTTCAAACTTAATATCTTCTTGTTTGATGGTAAGCGGCATACCACTTGCAATCTTGAGCTGTTCACGCACTAAATCGATACCAGTGATCATCTCTGTAATAGGATGCTCAACTTGAATACGGGTGTTCATCTCGATAAAGAAGAATTCGCCATTTTCATACAGGAACTCAAATGTACCTGCACCGCGGTAATTAATGCGTTTACATGCATCCACACACGCTTGACCAATACTTGCGCGTTCTTCTGGCGTAATGCCTGGCGCCGGCGCTTCTTCAAGCACTTTTTGGTGACGACGTTGCAATGAACAATCACGCTCACCTAAGTGAATAGCGTTGCCTTGACCATCTGCTAAGATCTGAATTTCGATATGACGCGGTTTTTGTAAATAGCGCTCCATATAGACTTCAGGGTTACCGAATGCAGCAAGCGCTTCTGATTTCGTGAGTTCGATTGCACGAAGAAGATCTTTTTCAGATTCCACAACGCGCATACCGCGTCCACCGCCACCGCCGGAAGCTTTAACGATGACAGGGTAACCAACTTCTTGTGCAATACGAATATTATCTGCATCATTGTTACCGAGCGCATCACCAGAACCAGGTACGCACGGAACACCGGCTTCGATCATTGCCTTTTTCGCAGAAACTTTATCCCCCATAATACGGATCGTTTCAGCTTTAGGGCCAATGAATACAAAGCCTGAATTTTCAGCACGCTCTGCAAAATCAGCATTTTCAGCTAAGAAGCCATAACCTGGATGAATACCATCCGCATTTGTGAGTTCTGCTGCTGCAATAATGCTAGGAATATTTAAATAACTAAGACCGGGTGCCGGTGGACCGATACAGACAGATTCATCTGCAAGGCGCACGTGCTTTAAGTCTCTATCACCCGTTGAGTGAACAGCAACTGTTTGGATTCCGAGTTCTTTACAAGCTCTCAGAATACGCAGCGCGATCTCCCCACGGTTTGCAATCAATACTTTTTTTAACATCTCGAATTGCTCCTTATGCAAGGATCATTAGAGGTTGATCAAACTCAACAGGTTCGCCATTTTCAACTAAGAACTTAACAACTTTACCTGCCACTTCTGATTCAATCTGGTTGAACATCTTCATCGCTTCGATAATACATACAACGTCACCGACGTTTACTTGTGCATCTACTTCTGTAAATACTGGTGATGTGGGTGATGCCGCGCGGTAGAATGTACCGACCATTGGTGAACGAACAATTTTACCTGTGAGTTCAGCTGGCGCTGCATCTGCGGATGATGTTGTAGCAACAGAGGGCATTTGCACATTTGTTTGTGGCGCTGCCATTTGTTGTTGCATTGGCTGTTGCATCATCGGCATTTGGCCTGTGAATACTTGCGTCTCTTTCGGGAAGCGGCTAATACGAAGTGACTCTTCACCGTCTGTGATTTCGATCTCATCGATAGATGAATTATCAATAAGTTCTACGAGTTTCTCAATTTCTTTAATATCCATTACAGATTAGCTCCTATGTAAAATGATAAGGAGATTCCTGATAAGGAATCTCCTCACTTCTAGATCTATTTATGTGTGATTATATTCGCAATATTCAGGAGTGCAAGTTCATAACCATAAAGTCCACAGCCCACAATAACACCCTTTGCAATATCAGAGAGGTAAGAAGTATGTCTAAATGATTCGCGTTGATACACATTTGAGATATGAATCTCCACAAATGGAATCGCCACACCCGAAAAAGCATCACGAATCGCAATGCTGGTATGAGTAAATGCTCCTGGGTTAATAACTATCCCTTCAATATTACGCGCTTTCGCTTCGTGAATAGCCTCGACAATCTCATACTCGCGATTGCTCTGCATTACCTGCAGCTCAATCCCGATTTCATTGGCCTTTATAATCAGATTTTCCTCTAACATCTTCAATGTCGTATTCCCATATATTTCGGGCTCACGTGTTCCTAGAAGATTTAAGTTAACTCCATTTATTAAAAGGATTTTTTTGTGATTGTCTTGATTTATCATGAGGCTATTTTACCGTATAATTTTTAAGAATGCCTAAATATTCATTTATACCATTAAGGCATCTAAATTAGTATCTTTTCACACATATACTTGTGCTAGATGAGTATGTTTTACAGTAACTCTATGAAGCTTATAAAAAATTTAAAGGAGTATTTTTAGTCAATCTCAGTTATACTCCCTTTCTGTTTAGCAATTTGAACTTGTAGAATGACTAAAAAAATAACTCATAAATTCAGGAAGAAACTCGGTATTTCATTGTTTATATTCATTACATCACTCTTTACCTTCGCCTTTGCGACAGATATTGAGGGTGCAAATAATAATGATGTCTTACTTAGCACGAAGTTAGCCGAAGGAATGACAATGAGTGATAAGGATCATGCGCGCGTTAAGGCCATGATGCAAAATTATGAAACAAAAAACTCAGGGGTATTTACCCATTTAGATGGAGATGGCTTAGTTGTCTTCAACTTTGTGGTAGATGAACTTGATCGCCGAGGCTTACCGCTTGAAATCGCTTTTGTACCGCTTGTTGAAAGTGGTTATCGCCCGAATGCTAAAAATGGCCAACATATCGGCTTATGGCAATTAGGCCCGGCTGCGGCTAAGACATTTGGCGTGCAGATTTCTCAAAAATCAGATGGTCGACTTAATTTTGTAAGAGCAACAGAAGCAGCGCTCGATTATTTAGAGTATCTCAATAAACGCTTTGATGGAGATTGGCTCTTAACATTAGCGGCCTATAATGCGGGAGAAGGGCGCGTACTTCGCAGTATGAAGAAAAATCGTACAGAAGGTAAATCAGATGATTATTGGAGCTTAGATCTTCCACAAATCACGAAAGCCTATATTCCACGAGTTTTAGCACTCTCCACGCTCGCTTTAGAGAAAGATCAGCTCGCGATTCCTATCCAAAAAATTCCCGAAGTTGTGGCCGTGAAATCACAAAGTCGTGCTGAATTATTAGGGGCAGCGAAGCGATTTGGGTTAAAAGAACATACGTTAAATTACTTTAACCCTAGCTCTATCTATGCGAAAGATGGCGATTCTGTCGTGATCATGACAAAAGGCGCTGCCGCGCAAGTATTATAGTTTTCTTGAGTGTTTTGATTATTTCAAATGCGCATAAAGTTGTCACGATACTGACACTGGTTTGACTGATGTTGATTTAAAATATAAATAGGCTGATTCCCATGTGAAGTAATCCCATGACGTCAGCCTATTTTTATGTTTATGCTAACATTCTGTTTTAATCAAGCGTGAGTGGATTTTTGTGTTTCACAATATCTGCCATAATCGCCAGCGCAATCTCGGCTGGGGTTTTGCTCCCAATAGAGAGACCAATGGGGGCATGGATACGACTTAAAGTTTCCTCAGAATAGTCAGTACACTCTCTTAATCGCGCTAATCGACTTTCACTATTACGGCGAGATCCCATTGCACCAATATAAAATGCCGGTGTATCAAGTGCCGCGATCATTGTAAAGTCATCGATGCGAGGATCATGCGTCAGAGAGAGGATTGCAGTTTGATCACTCAACCCATTTGTTTCAATATAATGTGCAGGATATGTCTCTAAAAGTGTTACTTTCTCAAGTAGAGGGCTCTCTTTTAATTGACGAAGCTCCTCAAGGCGATCATCCGCAATAATCACCGCAAATCCCAAGCTATGGGCAAACTCGATACAGTAGAGTGCAACGGCAGAAATACCGGCGATAAATACAGTTGTAAAGCTCTGTAGGAGTATTTCTACATGTTCTCCCTCATGATAGATCCGTTTTTTAAGGGTATGGTCAGCCGGCTTAAGCGTCGCATATTGTCCTAGCGTGAGTATCTTTACGAGATTAATGTTACCGATTAATGATTCACGCATCTCTGTTAAATAAGGGATAACGTGATGTGATGACGGGAGATACTCAACTAAAACATCAATAGTACCACCGCAAGGAAGGGTTGAATTTGGGATAAAGGTATCACTATGTTCGCCATAGACGACGATTTCGCTGATGTTAGTGAAAAATCCCGCTTGTAATTTTTGCAAGAAATCTTCTTCGATACAGCCACCAGAAAGCGAACCGACATATTTACCCGTTTTAGTGGCCGCAAATAGCGCACCGGGAGATCTTGGCGCTGAGCCATAAGTATGAAGCACAGTGCATAACCAAAGGGTTTCCCCTTCATGGGCCCACTCAAGGGCGGTATCAATGACGAGAAGGTCTAGAGTTTTCATCTTTATAAGTACTTAAATCCATAGCCAAGAATCCCAACCGGGATAATAAAATTATCAATACACAATCGATATAGTGCTGAAATGGTTCAGAAACTTTGATCAGTATGATTTGAAGTGTACCGCTTATTCATTACGAATTAAATATTTAGGGGAAATTAAATCCTCAAGCACCATTCAAGGAAAACAAAAATATTCCTCAATTTCACTATTTATACGATATTTATTCGGATATTGATGTAGATATTGTTTTAAAGGATCTTGGATATCTTAATTTTATGTTTGATCTACAATAGGTCATTGCGTCTAAGTACATAATGAAGTGTCAATAAATTTAAAGCGATTAAGCTATAAAGTGAATAGGAGTAATTCAATGATATTAGTACAAATGAACTTTGCATTTCCCCGAGAGATGATGAGAGAGGTATTATCTGAAAGTGCCAGAGAGTTAGCTTTGAGTATTAATCAGGAGCCAGGATTTATTTCTAAAGTTTGGATCGAAAACCCGGACAGTGAAGAGAGCGGGGGGATCTATTTATTTGAAGACCAAGCCTCAGCAGAAAATTATGTGGCGATGCATAGTGCCAGAATGACGCAGATGGGTGTTGAAAATATTAGTGTAAAGTACTTCCAAGTTAATACGTTTTTAAGTGAGCTAAATCGTGCAAATTTATCACCTTTTGTATAATAGATGAGGGCGCAGCCAATTTTAGGTGGTTAAGGGATGATGAGATAATGTTACCCATCATTGGGGATTATATTCTATGAAAATCATTCATTCTGTTTACTGCTGATTATCCTCTGGGATTGTGAAGAGATTTTCGGGTGTGTCAATATCCCAGATAATACCCGAATCATTGACATGTATTGAAAGCGGTGGATATCGTTTGAATACCGATTTTGCACCTTCATCGCCAGATAGTTGAATCAATGCAGGAAATAATGCGTGATGAAAACCGACAGGATGCCCCGGGTGATTTTGAAAATAAGGCCGTATTGATTTTACGCTGGGGCTCTGTAATGATGCTTTTAATACAGTTAAGGTTTCTGCTTTAATAAATGGAAGATCAGCCGGAAGGATTAAAAGGCCCTGTAAGGCGCTTAATGCTGGAAATTCTCCCGATAGACAAGCCTTGACGGCTTCAGAAATACTTGTCCCGAGACCATCTGTATGAATGGAGATACTTGTAGATGTGAGTTTTTGCGCAAGACTCGTCACATCATGATCCGTTTTATTTGTAACAATCAGGATCTCATCTGGCATACAAACTTTGCACGCTTTCTCATAACTCATCTCCAAAACTGAGTAGGGAGATTGTGGGAGTTTAGCGAGTAGCTTATGTTGCCCATGACTCGCTAATTTAAAGCGACTGCTCGCGCCTGCTGCCATGATGAGAATCCCTATTGTCATTTTAGCCCCTATTCACGTAGTGCTTTCACATCGGCTTCAGTGACATCTGCAGGTAAGCTTGCCCATGTGGCACGTAGATAGTTCGCAATCTCGGCGATTTGTGCATCACTTAACTCATCTTTAAATGCCGGCATCGCTTGTAGACGCTCATATCCGGGGAATACTTGCCAAGGTAAACCATCGAGCATCGCAACGATTAAGTTGCGGCTATCAGGGTTACGCACAGTACTATTGCCGATCATAGAAACTGCGACATTAGGTTTACCCATTCCATTTTCATTATGGCAAGCTGCACACATATTTAGATAGAGATCTCGACTATTATTGCTATCAGATACTTGTTTAATCTCCGCTATTTTGGGTGCTAAAGGAGAATCTCCCATTAAGTAGGTTGCGATCGCACTGATATCTTCAGGTATCATGTATTGTGTGCTATTGGTCATGACTAAATACATGTCGCTAAATGTCGAGCCTTGAGGTGCTAAACCTGTTTTAAAGTATTGTTCTAGATCTGCTTTGGTCCAACCGCGTTCACTTAACCCCTCAGGTGTGATATTGGGTGCTGCAAAGCGACCTAAAACACCGCCTTGCATCACTTTATCGCTTTCGGCTTGTCCAAAAGCCCCCATCGGCGTATGACACATTGCGCAGTGCCCGAGCGTATTGACGATATAACGACCACGCTCCCATTCAGGAGAATCGCCTTTAGATGCTGCCGGTAATTCTTCTGGATCTAAAAAGAGCATATTCCAGCCCATTAAAATCATGCGCTGATTATAAGGAAAGGGGAGTTTATTTTTAGGGGGTGCAATATTAATCTCAGGAATAGACATTAGATATGCATATAGTGCATCAGAGTCTTCCCGGGTAATGTTATTAAAATAAGCATAAGGCATCGCCGGATAGAGGTTGCGGTTTGGCGGTGCAACTCCTTTTGTCATTGCGCGATAAAAATCATCCGCCGTCCAACGACCAATCCCAAAATCACTTGAGGGCGTGATATTGCTACTATAGAGTGTCCCAAAGGGCGTATTCATTTCATAACCACCCGCAAGCATTGCGCCATTTTCTGCAGTATGACACGAGGCACAGTCCCCAACTTTGGAGAGGTATTTACCTTTTTCTAAGATTTCTTTTGACACATTTACGGTCTGCTTAGGGGTTGTGGGTTTGCGGTTTTCTTCCCATGTGAAAAAGGCAAGAACAGCCACGATCATAATGACAATGATCCCGAATATTTTTTTCTTATTCATAAGATATTCCTTTGCCTATTGGCCTTTGATAAGACCAGGGGTATTGAGCACTAAATCTCGCACGGCTTCGTAGTAGCGAACATACCCTGTGCAGCGGCAGATATGATCATTGAGTGCTGCTTCAATTGCTGGCTCTAGATCTTTTCGTTCAATGGGTGTTTGGGCGAGTTTTTCCATGAAGATGGTAGTCGCATTCACAAAGCCCGGCGTACAATAACCGCATTGAAAGCTAAAGTTATCCATAAAGGCTTTTTGTACAGGGGAGGGAATGACTTGCCCATCTTTCTCTTTTGTCGCAATACCTTCAATTGTTCGCACGGTTTTACCATTAAAGAAGTGCGCGCCGGTAATGCAAGTCCGCATCTCTTCGCTGACGCCGCTTGGATGATCCACAATAATGACACAAGCATGGCAAATTCCTTGACCACAGCCCATTCTTGAGCCGGTAAGGTCTAGATATTCATGCAGAAAATCGAGCATAACAATACCTTCAGGCACTTCGATGGGTCCTACTTTATTGCCATTAATAGTTAACGAGATGGGTTTGTTTACGATAGTCATTTAAATTACCTCCAAAATATCTTTTGGCAAAATAGGGTGTTTATTAAAATAGTGGCCAGTACCAGCCGCAATAGCATTAGTAATAGCCGAAACAACGGGGATCATCGGGACTTCAGCCATTCCTTTTGGAGGATCTGTTTCGGATAACGGATCTAATACTTCACGCGTCTGTTTCCAAACAGCAACATCAGTAGCAAGTGGCAGGCGATATCGGTTAAAATTCCATGTGCCATTGCCAGGACCATCTTCATAAAGTGGAAGATATTCGTGCAATGCATGACCAATACCCATGGCAACACCGCCCTCAATTTGGCCGGAAACGAGCTGAGGAACAATCATATTTCCACATTCAACAACAGTATGATGATCTAATAGGTCCACAGTACCAGTTGCCCGATCAATCGCCAATTCTACGGAGGTTGCGACGGCAGTATAATATGTGACGCCGGCATTGTTACGCTGAGTCGGTGGATAGCTGATGCGAGTACGTTCAGCCATCGCATAGTCATTATCATCACCAAAACGCAATGATAGGGCATCAAGCGCGTAATTTGTCACGGAGTTCTTGATATTAAAATCTGCATTTGCCCATTGCCATCTATTAAAGCCATGTCCGACAACGGCCGTGAGCCCACCTTGCTCATAAATACGCTTGGCAATTCTCTCTAAGGGCAAAGGCTCTAGTCCCGCAGCAGTTAAACCGGTTGAAGTCCATCTTGCATCTTCTCGGCGAATCGTTAAAGGTGCGGCTTGTCCACCGCCAATACCCTCACTCCATATAGATAATGCCGCCGGCCAAATGCCGTAATCAAATAAAACTCTCGCTGATTCTGACGTCACATGTGAGAAGAAGTAAGCAGAGTTACTCGCACTTGAGGGGGAGCAGAGAAAAGGCGACCATAGTGGGTCTTTTTGTAATTTATCTTGCTCTTCTTGTGTGATAGTTGTTGGGTTATCAGAGGTGTAAATGGGCAGAAGTGGCCACTCTGTAATGCCGTATGCCGATTCATCGGCGGGTTTACCGAGATACTTCGCAAGAAGTACGGATTGGGAGGTTGACATTCCTGTCCCAATTTCAACACCGCTATGCCAAAAGCTGAGCTTTCCTTCTGGGGAGAGTTCTATCCGTGCAAAAGAAGCTTCTTGTCCTGTCCCATAATCCTTTTGCACACAAGAGATGCCGGTTGCAAAAATTTTACCGGGATTTTCTGCCTCATAGGCTTTTTTACGGACTTCACGATCTTTCCAAATTTCCTGCTCGCTACAAGCTGTGAGCACTTCTTCCGCGCGCATCATTCCGCCGGGGATTGCGCCTTGCGTGTTTTTCATACCCGCTTTCATCAGGTTTTTTAGGCGAAATTCAACGGGATCAACGCCTAAAGATCTTGCAGCTTCATCCATTAAGGTATCTAGCGCAGGCATTGCTTGTAGTGTTCCATATCCACGTGCAGAGCCTGCATCTACAGCACGTGATGCAATGCCGATTGCCGACAGATCACTTTTAGGAATATAGTAAATCCCTTGCACGCCTGTTGCACCCACGATCATAACGCCGGGGGTAAAGTTACAGCGACCACCGCCATTGCCTAAAAACTTCCCGATAAACGATTCAATTTTATGCGTCTTTTTATTCACCGCCATTTGAAAATGCATATCAAAAGCATGGCGTTTGAGTGCAGATTGGAATTGTTCATATCGATCATTCGCTAAACGAACCGGCAAACCATTGCCATAAAGCGATGCCATTGCCCCATAAATAGGCTCAGGACCATGATCTTTAGAGCCATATCCCACCGTAAAACAGGGGTGCAGAAATAGCTTTTTCATTTTAAAAGTGGATCTGCCCATGACTTCGAGGAGGGAATTCATCACTTCAAAGGGTGATTGTGCGGCCATAACAAGATGTAATGCTTCTTCTTCAGGATCATACCAACCGTTGGAGTTGTTGGGTTCCATAGCACAGGTATCAATCGATTGGGAGTAAAACATACGATCAAAAACAACCCAATCCTCCGGCGGATTCTTTATTTCAGTGGCAAGTTTTTCTGCATAATACATGCCTTCCTGATCAAGCTTTCCACCTTCTTTCCCCTCTGGCCAAACAGGAAGTCGTTTTTTGAAGGAGGAGGGTGAAATCGTGACATCTTTTAAACTTGAGTAAATATCGGGTGCATAAGGATCACTTTGCCCAATACGGACACCGCGGTAAGTACCCCAAGGATTTCGCTCAACAGGACCTGTAAATTTTCCCCATTTAATAACATCGTTTTGAAATTTCAACGCATCTTTCGCAAACTTAAAGCGAGCAAAATCATTAAAGATAAACAGGGCAACGGCTTGTCCTAAATATTGCGGGGTTTGACCCACTGGCAATAACATGTCATCGCCAAAAAACTCAGGAAAGGAGATGCCATCTTTTTTAAGGTCTTCAGCTGTGACAATGCGATCAGGTATTAAGCCATTTTCAAGGCGCGTTAAATCAAAACCTTCATAGATTTTATCAGCTTCTGTGACACGAAGCAGCATGGCATGCGCTTGTTGCTGCGGCCAATGCGGCATATCTTTTGCACGGACATCAAAGGAAAACACCTTTTCGCCTGTGACTTTAGCAAGCGCATCTGTACGATATTGAATGCTTCTATTTTTCGGGTCCCATGCCGGAGCTTGGAGGATATTGTCTTCAAAAAGTGCCGCAAAAGCTTGACTGAAAGGCGCAGCAACGTAAACGGTAACGCCGCCTATAACCATTGTTTTCAAAAAACTGCGACGCGAGAGTTGAGTGTTCATAACTAGCCTCTTTTATTTCTGCTCTATTTTAATGATAGCTTTCCCCTCAATGGCATCTATCTCTCTTCTATTTTTAGAATTGATGAAAATTGAAGAGAGTGACTTATTACTTATTTATTTTTGTAAATGATAAAAGAATTCATAGAAATAATAAGTAGAAGCGTAAAGTTGGGGTGGGTGCTACCTATAATTGTTATTGCTTATATCTATTATTATAGAATAATATTCCCCAGATTTCTTTTATAAATCAGTTCTGATCTGTCTGCGTGCAGATCGAAGAACGATCGCCAATCCCATTAAAATGATGATTAGACCTAGTAAGGTTACAAATGGCATTTTGTTACCGAGTAATAGATAATCAAAGAGCGCGGTGACGATGGGGATGAGGTAAAATAGGCTCGTCACATTTACAAGATTACCGCCGGCAATCAGGCGATAGAGTAGCAGTTGTGCGATGACTGAAACGACGATCCCCAGCCACAAACCTGCGCCAATAGAGGGCAGTGTTAATTCAAAGCGAATCGGCATCCAGGGCGTCATGATAATAAAGAGAATCATTGCAACAAGATACTGTAATGGCAATACTTCATGTGGGGGCAGCAAAATTCGTTTTTGCATTAAAGTGCCGGCAGTGATGCTAAAAAGACCCAAGAAAGCAAAGAACATACCTGTAAATGAGATATCAGCTTGCATCATGCTGCGGGATACAACAAGCGTAAGGCCGGTAAAAGAGACCAATAATCCGATTAAACGTAATGGGGGGAATCGACGTTCAGAGAGTAAGAGCGTGAGAATGGGTTGAATGCCAAATATCGTTGCCAAGATTCCTGGTGTTAAGCCAAAGTCCATCGCTAAAAAGAAAGATGTAGAGTAGATGCCGATAAGAAAAATGCCGGTAATGGTGATAAATAGGCGTTGTCCTTTAGGTGGGAGAAAAGGGGTTTTAAAGTAACAATTAATTAAATACAATAAGATAACTGCTGTTCCAAAGCGAAATAGAAGCAATGGAAAGACTGAAATATAATCTAAACCGATACGCGTAAAAATACCAGAAATTCCCCAAATAAAGACAAATAGGGATATGCTTGCATAAGATTGCCATTGGGAAGAATTCATCGTATTTATTTTAACCAAAATCAGAGAGATAGCTGCATCGAAGCAGATGTTTTTTCGAACGATATCATGATTATTGATTTTAAGGCATTTATTTTCAGATATCTTCCGTTATTTGGGGAAATTTGTATACGCGTGTAAAATAGTAACTTCATTTAATCTGGGATCATTGTATGTTAGAAAATCCATTAGTTGTGAAGTATGGAATTGGCGCGGGTATCTTATTCGTCACACTTTTATGTTACTCGATCATTAGCTTTATTGTTCGTAAGAAGCGATGGACGAGTAATGGGATTGTGAGCCATATTGTGTTGGCGGCTATTTTGATCTTTGCGGTATTCGTATTAGCCTCCTATCTTAAAATGGCATTGGTTGACTTCCATATTGATTTCATCACAGCAAAGATGATTGATATTGTGAAGATGTTGGTCATTGGGCTAATCGTTGTGATGACCTGCTTTTATCTAGTGAATAGTTTAGAGACAATCCAAGTAAAAAAAGGGGCAGATAAAACATCTGCTCGAATTGTGACCCGTGTTTTAAAAATTACTATCTTCTTGATTGTGGTTTTGCTCTTTGGGGAACACTTTGGCCTTAGTCTATCAGGGCTTATGGCTTTCGGCGGCATTGGCGGTATCGCGATTGGTTTTGCGAGTAAAGATGTTTTGAGTAACTTCTTCTCCGGTATTATGCTCTTCTTTGATCGACCCTTTAATATTGGGGATTGGATTAATTCACCCGACAGACAGATTGAGGGCGTTGTAAAAGAGATTGGTTGGAGAAGTACGAAAATTATGACGTTCCAAAATCGGCCGCTCTATATTCCAAACTCCCTCTTCTCCTCAATTAGTGTGGAAAATCCTGGTCGCATGACAAATCGCCGAATTGAGACACAGATTGGTCTTCGATATGAAGATTCAGCCGTTGTAGGTGTGATTGTCAATGATATTCGGACGATGCTTGAAAACAATCCGAAGATCGATCTTACGCAGACATTACTCGTGTACTTTGATGCATTTGCAGATTCATCTTTAAATATTATGGTCTATTGTTTTACGAAAACAGTGAAATGGGCAGAGTGGCTAGAAGCACAGCAAGAAGTGTATCTTAAGATTATTGATATTGTGCACAGTCATGGTGCTGATTTCGCATTCCCATCACAAACGCTCTATATGAATAATGATACAGCACCGTTTAAAGTGCAGACGATGCAGTCACCGATATCACAAGAAGTTGCCGGACCTGCTGAAGTTCAAGTCTCTAATAATGCACCGACTAATCCTGTTATCGCACCTTAAAACACGCCTAAAACAATACTTCATAAAAAGCCAGATACTTATCATCCACATATAAGTATCTGGCTTTTTGCACTCCGCGTAATGAAGGAAAATTTACGAAGGTGATGATTATTTAATGACTGTAGTTTCGGCTAATAAAGTATTTATAGCGTGTTCCGGGCGCGATAAAATTAGCGATGCTAATAATGTTATGTTTATCCCATGAGCGTCTCGCAATATAAAGGCAGGGCTCACCTTCACCAATATTGAGTAACATCGCATCATTTTCTGTGCAAGCAATTGCTTCAATGGTCTGCTCCATTCGGCTCAAGCCATGCTTTTCTAAGAGATAACCCGATGGTGTCATTTTATCAAAATTTTGATCAATAAAGTCAGGTACAAAGATAGGGTTAATATAACGATTCTCTAAAGTCAGTGACAAATCATTTTCATAGTGAATAATCTGGCAATAATAAACAGGTGATCCTGTATGAATGCCTAAACCGAGCGCGATCGTTTCATCCGCATGAATCGACTTTAGTTGTAAAACTTTAGATGCGTATCGATTTCCGCGCGCGATAATCTCTTTTTTGATATCTGTAATATGGGTGGGGGAGGACTGTAATTTTTGGCCAATTACAAACGTCCCTTTTCCCTGTGTACGGGTCAAAATGTTTTGTGCGGTCAAATCGCTGATCGCTCTATTGACGGTCATTCTGCTAACGCCAAATTGTTTTGAGAGCTCAAGCTCAGTCGGAATCTGCGCGCCAGGCTGAAATTCTCCGGTTGCAATACTATTGAGAATGTAGTTTTTAATGCTTTTAAATTTTGGGATAGCCATAAAAAACGACATCTCCTTGAGTAAGTGGGCGGGGAACGGGTATCTTCCCGTGAGTAAACAGTAATTGTCTAATCGATGCAGTATATAAATGCGCCTATATTCTACCATGCTATTACAGTAAGGCAATTTTTTAGATGAAAAAAGTGTGTTTTTTTAAACTTTAAAAGAGTTCTCAAGATATTTCTATAATTAAATTATACTTCTTAATCAATTGCTTATATTGATATAGGTCTTGAGGATATGGAAAATGTCTTGCCATAAGATTCAAAGCATGATTAATTAAGACAAAGGTTGTATATATGTATATACATTTAAAGTCATTATCAAAAATTCAGGAAAGAGGGTAGGGGATGGCACTCTAATTTTCCTGACTTCGTGTAAGTAAGAAGAATAAGCAAAATAATCAGCTTAGTTATTAAAATAAAAAGAGGAGTATTACAATATGCCGCATCGTACTGATAATAGTCGTGTTATTCGCGCACCAAGAGGAACGGAGTTAACCTGTAAGAGTTGGCAGACGGAAGCTGTTTATAGAATGCTTCAAAATAATCTAGACCCTGAAGTTGCAGAACACCCAAAAAGCTTAGTTGTTTATGGGGGGATTGGTCGAGCTGCTCGTGATTGGGAATGTTATGACAAAATAATTGAGGTCTTAAAAGAGCTCGAAGATCATCAAACCTTACTCGTGCAATCGGGTAAGCCTGTCGGGGTTTTTGAAACACATAAAGATGCCCCGCGCGTACTGATTGCGAACTCCAATATCGTGCCGCACTGGGCAACATGGGAGAAATTCCACGAGCTCGATCAAAAAGGCTTGATGATGTATGGCCAGATGACGGCAGGTTCTTGGATCTATATTGGCTCGCAAGGAATTGTTCAAGGGACTTATGAGACATTTGTCGCAGCGGCTAAACAGCACTTTGGCGGCGATGCGCAAGGGCGCTGGGTATTAACTGGTGGACTTGGGGGGATGGGCGGCGCACAGCCACTTGCAGCAACAATGGCAGGATTTAATACGATTGCAGTTGATTGTGATGAAACACGAATCGATTTCCGTATTAATACGCGTTACGTTGATAAAAAAGCAAAAACATTAGATGAGGCGCTCTTAATGCTGGAGGCAGCAAAAGCAAGTGGAAAGCCCACTTCTATCGGCTTATTAGGGAATGCTGCTGATGTATTTTCAGAGCTTGTTGAACGGGGTATTACTCCAGATGTTGTTACGGACCAAACAAGCGCGCATGACCCTATTAATGGTTATTTACCTGTCGGTTGGACAATGGATGAGTGGCGTGAAAAGCGTGTGACAAATCCGGCGAAAGTAGAGCGAGAGGCACGTAAGAGTATGGCAAAGCAGGTTGTTGCCATGCTTGAGCTTCAAAAGCGCGGCGCTGCGACATTTGACTACGGTAATAATATTCGTCAAATGGCATTGGAAGAAGGCGTTGAAAATGCATTTGATTTCCCAGGATTTGTCCCTGCTTATATTCGCCCTCTTTTCTGTGAAGGAACAGGACCATTCCGCTGGGTAGCACTGTCTGGTGATCCTGAGGATATTTATAAAACAGATCAAAAAGTCAAAGAGTTAATTCCTGATAATCCGCATCTACATCATTGGTTAGATATGGCGCGTGAGCGTATTGAATTCCAAGGATTACCGGCGCGTATTTGTTGGGTAGGATTGAAAGATCGCCAGCGTTTAGGTTTAGCATTTAATGAGATGGTGCGTAATGGTGAGTTGAAAGCACCGATTGTCATCGGTCGAGATCATCTAGATTCTGGATCAGTCGCTAGCCCCAATCGTGAAACAGAATCTATGAAAGATGGCTCAGATGCAGTTTCAGATTGGCCGTTATTAAATGCACTCTTAAATACAGCGGGCGGGGCAACATGGGTATCACTCCATCATGGCGGTGGTGTGGGTATCGGTTTTTCACAGCATTCAGGGGTCGTTATTTTATGTGATGGTTCGGAAGATGCCGATAAGCGCGTCGCACGTGTTTTAAGAAATGACCCCGGTACAGGTGTGATGCGTCATGCAGATGCCGGTTATGATATTGCGATTAAATGCGCGAAAGAACAAGGGTTAAATTTACCAATGGTTGATTAACGCAAGCATAAGATAAGAGGCACTCAGTTTTGAATTTGGTGATAGGAAATTAAGAGAGAGATTGAGTGCTTCTTAGCTTTTATGGATTTTGTAAGGATTGGGTAAAGCTTGCATCAAACACCCAATAACATGCGACTATAACAATAATAATATGTCTAGTAGGCCAGCTTCATCAACCGCATTATGTAAGTGAGAGTAAATCGGAGGAAATAATGCATCAAGACTTCACAATCAATTCAGGGAGTACCATCTGGCAAGGGGCACGTATTGCCACTATGGATTTAGAAAGCAGCAATGAGTTTGGCTTGCTGGAAAATCATGACCTCATTACCCACGCCGGAATGATTATTGCAATATTACCTTCCGGCAGTTATCAAGTTCCGGATGATGTTTTAATTCAAGATGTATCAGGACTATTAATTACACCAGGGCTAATAGATTGCCACACCCATTTAGTATTTGGGGGTAACCGTGCAAAAGAGTGGGGGATGCGCCAAAAGGGTGTTCCTTATGCAGAGATAGCGGCGCAAGGTGGTGGTATTAATTCTACTGTCCGTGAAACACGCAGTGCTTCATTTAATGAATTATATCAAAAGGCTTATCCGCGAATGGTAGCGCTCGCCAATGATGGCGTTACAACCTTAGAATCAAAAACAGGATATGGCTTAAATTTAGAGAACGAACGTAAGCAATTGGCGGTATCAAATGCGCTGGGTGAAAATTATCCTATTGAGATTGCAACGACGCTATTGTCTGCACATGCTATTCCGACCGAATATGCGGGAAGGGGGGATGAGTATATTGATCTTGTTTGTAATGAGATTCTTCCTCAACTCTGGCAAGAGCAACGATTTGAGGCGGTTGATGTCTTTTGTGAGACGGTTGGCTTTAGTTTAGCGCAGACAAAACGAGTATTTGAAGCTGCAAAGTCGCTCGGTATTCCTGTAAAGGGGCATATGGAGCAGATGTCGAATTTAGGAGGAAGTGCGCTCATTGCACAATACAATGGTTTATCTGTGGATCATATTGAGTTTTTGGATGAAGCCGCGATTGAAGCGATTTCGAAAACAGGAACCGTTGCAACACTTTTACCATTAGCATTTTACTTTCTAAAAGAAACCCAAAAGCCGCCGATAGCGTTATTAAGACAATACAATGTACCGATGGCAGTATCTACCGATTATAACCCGGGAACTAGTCCTTTCACCTCACTACGTTTAGCCATGAATGCCGCCTCTGTGTTTTTTGGACTTACGCCAGAAGAGACACTCGCAGGTGTTACCCGTAATGCCGCGCAAGCCTTAAATCGAGCTAAAACACATGGGCAGATCAAAGCGGGATTTGTTGCTAACTTTGTCGCATGGAATGTCGAAGATCCTGTCGAAATATTCTATGAGATTGGTTATAACCCACTTGTTTACCGCGTGTTTCAAGGACGCATTACCAATCAATCATGAGTGGCTTGAGGGATTAGATTACACATGATTGTGATTGAAATCTGCAAGAATATGAAAGCTTGAAAATTCAATCAACCAAGCATTTAAAATACAAATAACGATCTAAAAAATGGATGAAATCGTGCTGAGATAGCACGATTAGGGTATCTGTTTTCAAAATTTAAGACCGAATAAAAAAGCACCCATTCAATAAAGACGACAATGAGTAAAAATAGCCCATTGCCGTCATCCGTCAAAAATGAACTCAAACAGTGATTCAAACAACGATTAAAATAGACAAATAGCCTAAATAAGGACGAATATTATGACAACAATTAAAGTTGATGGTAACCATCTTACCCTTGAAGACATCGCAAATGTCGCAAGACATCATTACAAGATAGAATTAACGCCAGCAGCGATTATCGCGATTGAGAAATCTCGTGCTTATGTTGATGAATTGGTCGATTCTGGTGAGGTTGTATATGGCATTACAACGGGATTTGGAAACTTCAGTAATGTTCATATCTCCAAAGAAGAGGCAAAAGCATTACAAAGAAACCTCATTATTAGCCATTCTTGCGGTATTGGTTCTTGTTTCAGTACAGAAGTAGTCCGCGGCATCATGTTGTTGAGAATTAATAATCTGGCTAAAGGTTATTCGGGGATTCGTTTAAGTACTTTAAATACGCTGATTGAGATGCTCAATAAAAATGTTCATCCGAAAATTTATGAGAAGGGCTCGCTCGGCGCGAGTGGTGATTTAGTGCCGCTTGCACATATGGTGTTACCGATGATTGGTGAGGGGGAAGCTGAGTTTGAAGGGGAGATGCTCACGGGAATGGAGGCGATGAAAAGAGCCGGCATTGCCCCTATTGAATTAACCTCTAAAGAGGGTTTAGCACTGATTAATGGTACGCAAGCGATGACTTCTGTGGGCGCCTTAACGGTCTATGATGCGATCAATCTTTTAAAGGCGAGTGATATCGCTACGAGCTTAACGATTGAGGCACTCAATGGTATTACCGACCCTTTTATCCCAGAGCTTCATGCACTCAGACCTCATCCGGGGCAAGGGGTTGTAGCAGCCAACCTACTAACGCTATTAGCCGGCAGTGAGCGCACGACGCATCAAGGTGATTTGCGCGTACAAGATGCATATTCCTTAAGATGTGCGCCGCAAATACAAGGTGCAAGCTATGATGCGCTAGAATATGTTCGTCAGAGAGTCGAGATTGAAATTAACTCAGTGACAGATAATCCGATTATCCTGTTAGATAAAAAGATGGGTATTTCTGGTGGGCATTTCCATGGCCAGCCGATGGCGCTTGCTTTTGATTTTTTAGGAATAGCCCTAGCAGAGATTGCTAACGTCAGTGAAAGACGGATTGAAAGACTCGTAAATCCGGCGCTTAATAATGGTTTACCGGCATTCTTAACAGAAAATGGAGGATTGCATTCAGGTTATATGATTGTGCAATATGCTGCCGCTTCATTAGTATCTGAAAATAAAGTATTGGCGCATCCCGCGAGTGTAGATTCAATTCCTTCATCAGCTAATCAAGAAGATCATGTCAGCATGGGAACGATCGCGGCACGTAAAGCGCGAGATATTTATGATAATGCGAAATCAGTGGTCAGCATGGAATTAATGCTAGCATGTCAGGCCATTGATTTAAATGCAAAAGATGAAGGTAAGGCCTTAGGTAAAGGAACAAAAGCTGCTTATGACACCGTTCGTTCAGCGATTCCGAAACTGACAGAAGATCGCATTACTTATGTAGATATGCATAAATCAATTGCTTTAGTTGATAGTGACTTGGTTCAAAATGTAGAAGCGGCACTAGGTCAAAAACTTATTTAATGAAGCGCTAAATTTACCATAAATGTTGCAAGTCTTAGCCCTGATTGCCGGGGCTAGGGATTTGTAACGCTAAAATTATCAGCATTCACTAAAGAAGAGTGCATCATGGAGGAAGTATCAATGGGCGCACAACAATTAAAAAAAGGCCTAAGTACACGTCATGTTCTATTTATAGGACTCGGATCTGCCGTAGGAACGGGGTTGTTTTATGGTTCTGCCAATGCCATTCAACTAGCAGGACCTGCTGTATTATTAGCATATCTTATTTCAGGAATTGCCGTATTTATGGTGATGCGCGCGATGGGTGAAATGATCATGCATAATCCCTTGCCGGGTGCTTTTGGTGCATATGCTTCAAAGTATTTAGGACCTTTGCCGGGATTTATTACGGGGTGGACATATGTCGTCGAGATGGCATTAGTCTGTATTGCGGATGTTACGGCATTTGCGATCTACATGGGGCTTTGGTACCCCGATGTTGAACCTTGGGTTTGGGCATTAGGGATTACACTTATTTTGTGTAGTGTAAATCTCTGTACCGTGAAATTTTTTGGAGAATTAGGTTTCTGGTTATCGCTACTGAAGGTCGTCGCGATTATAGTGATGATTGTGGCAGGGGCATATATTTTACTATCGGGTATGCAGTTCTCTTCCACGGGGGCAGAAAGTACGATTACGAATCTTTGGAATCAAGGCGGATTTGCACCGAATGGTCTGTATGGGGTGATTATCTCGTTTACAGTCGTGGTATTTGCCTTTGGCGGGGTAGAAACTTTAGGATTAACCGCATTAGAAGCAAAAAATCCGGAGAAAGTATTACCGATGGCGATCAATGTTGTGCCAATTCAGATACTGCTATTCTATTTTCTTGCAGTCATGGTTCTTTTATCCCTTTTCCCCTGGAATCAGATTGGTTTAGCGGGTAGCCCATTTGTGACAATCTTTAGTGAATTAGGAATCTCATCTGCTGCAAATATTTTAAATATTGTGGTGATTACGGCAGCTGTTTCTGCAATTAATAGTGATATTTTCGGTGCAGGAAGAATGATGTATGGCCTATCGAAGCAAGGGCAAGCGCCTAAAATTTATAGTAAGCTATCTAAAAATGGCGTGCCTATTTATGCAATCCTTGCGATGTTCTTTGTCATGATATTGGGCGTTATCCTGAACTACTATTTTCCGAAGCATCTCTTCTTTGTCATTGCGGCAATGGCAACTTTTGCCACAGTATGGGTTTGGTTAACGGTGTTAGTTTCTCAAGTGATGATGCGCCGCACCTTAACGCCAGAGGAAGTTAAAGCGTTGAAATTCCCGATTCCATTTTGGCCAGTAGGTCCAGCCATTGCGATCATATTTATGATATTTGTAATTGGTGTTTTAGGATACTATGAGCCTGCGAGAAATGCCTTATATGCCGGCGTTATTTGGTTAATCTGGCTGGTACTTGTCTATTATATTTGGACAAAGCCACAAATGAAAAAAAGAGAAGCGGCGGGTGAGTTTATAGTGCAAGAGACACCTACTTTATAGTTTAGCCTTACTTCGCTATAGTATTGACAAAAATCCTGCTTTCGCAGGATTTTTTTGATGAGTATTTTAATACTATTTATGGGGTCATTGACTTGGGAGCCCAAAATCCATGATGGGGATCTCGATCTTTAATCTGTTTATAAGCCCAGCTGGCGATGTTTTCGGATCTTTCTTTATTCGTTGAGAAGCCAATCTCTGACATATATTGAGTAATAAAGTCGTTATGAATAAGATTTCTTTCAAGCCATTTTTGGTGGAATTTATCCGATGCGAGAAGATTGCTTTTTTGGGAGTTACAGCCATTATCGGTTAATACAAAATTATGCCCAGTATCGTATTGATAGAGAGACCAAGGAATAAAGTGATCTACAGCATGGGCATTTTTTGAGATCTTCTTTCCACAGTAAAAGCAGATGTTATCCTGTAGCTCCATTAAAATCGGCTGTGCTTTATTGAGTAAATTCCGATTGGTTTCAAATAAGAAGCTATCAAGATCAGGAAGAGTATCCAGTAAATGTAAGTTTGATTTATTCAATCGTACAGCATCAACCCAAGACTTTTGGCAAAGCTCTTCAATAATAATATTAAATGTGCGAAGGCAATACATTACATTCGGTAAGAGTGTTATTTCTGTTTTTGTGCAGTCATTGTAGTGATAGAGAAACTCAACAGACACACCGTTAATTATCTGTAATCTCTGGATAGGATTTTGGTTGATGACAGAGATTACATTTTTGAGGAGTGATTCCCATGATCTCTTATCGCTACGTGCTTTGGTAATTGTACTATATTTGAGTTGCTCATCTTTAATCAGCGAAATGACTTTTGCTTGTGCAGAGCCGGCATTTTGAATCAGTATAAAGGGATCTTCTTCTTTAAAATGAAAAGGGCGGGCTTGATTCCAATAGAGCTCAATAAATTTTTCAGCAATATCGGTAACTTTAAGTGTAAGAGCGTTGCCCGAAGCTTCCCCTTGTTCAATTGCTAACCGAGTAATGCTTAAGAGCAAAGCAAACTTATAGGTAGAAGTTGTTTCAGCAAGACGAATCAATTGTTGAATATGATTTAAAAATTCAAGCTGTTGATCTGCCGTTGGAATAGGTCTTCGTTGTTCTTGTGTAATTACAATGGAGGTCATTTACTTCACGCTCACTTTTTTAAAGATAATATTAAGCCATTCTTCATCTCTATCAGGGCGTTTATCAATAGAAATCCATTGTTGTAATAATAATATCTGTGGATTTGTGCTCAAAAGACTATGTGTTTGAAGCTCATTGATGTCTGTAAATTTACGACCATCTTTTTCTCGGTCTTGATCGCCATATTTAAAAGAGAGATAACAGATGCCATCATCAGTCAGCGCATTGACAAATTTTTGTATGACTTCAGGTAAACGATCTCGGTCACAATGAAGCAGGGAGGCACAAGCCCAAATACCGGTATATCGATTATTTGCATAAATATCATAAAAGCTGCCTTGCTGGATATCTAATCCGGTATTTTTTCGTGCAAGTTCTACTAAGCTTTCAGAATAGTCAAAGGCATCGACCGTATATCCTAATTGCGAAAAATAGAGTGCATCTCGGCCAGAGCCACAGCCAACATCTAAAATTATGCCTGATTTAGGTAAATATCGACAAAAGGATTGATAGAGGGAGCGCATATCAACATGAAATGTATTGTTAAAGAAATTGGCAGCATTTGCGTTGTAATAGATACTGTTTTTTGACATTGTTTTTTGTTATTCACCTGTATTAAGAAATAGAATACAGCATTTGAACGAAATTTAAATAATTCAATGGTGGAAATAAATATATACTAATCCGCCCCAAAATGTTTAATAATCTATTAAAACGGTATTTTCTAATCGCTCAGCTTTATGGTGAAAGGCATATCACTCTTGTATTCGTGATTAATAAATTCACTCGCTATTAGGACTTGGTAATGCGGCGGTTACTATTGAAAGCGAAAATATAGAATAATACTAAAATGGTTATGATTTTTGGTGCCCATGAAATCTCTCACTGAAAAGATATTAAAGTTCTTTTAAAGCATTAATTA
>CANRON010000011.1 GCA_947632245.1 uncultured Ignatzschineria sp.
GTGGTTATTATAAATACCATTTCCTGGGAGGACGTAATGACTTTAAGATTAATGAGAATATTTCGATCGGTTGCTGAGCATACTAGCTTCAGCCGCGCATCGGAAGAACTTAGTATCACAAGGCCAGCAGTAAGTCAGGCTATCACTCAACTTGAAGAGCATTTACAAGTAAAGTTATTTAACCGTACTACTCGTAGGGTTGAACTAACGCCAGAGGGGGATTTATATTATCATCATGTCATTGATATCCTAGAACGAATGGAGCAAATGGAAGAGCAGCTTCAGGTTCCATTTGATGGACCCGCTGGGAGAATCCGTATTGAAGTTTGCCCTTCGATTGCAAAAACATTTTTACTACCACATATTTTGAGTTTTCAAGCGGAATACCCGAATATCGAGATACTACTTGGAACGAATGCCTCTAGTGTCAATTTCCATGAAAGTGCGATAGATTTCACCTTTCAGCTTGGTAGTATCAATCAGCTAGAAGTGAATTCTCATGAATTAGGGATGGTGGATTTCGTGTGTTGTGCATCCCCGATCTACATTAAAAAACATGGTGCGCCTAAATCTCTAGAAGCACTGACAGAACATAAGGCCATTAATTACTTTTCACAAAATACGGGAAGAATTATTCCTTGGCCTTTTATAGAAAACAATACCATTAGAAATGTTATTATGGAGCATGATATTGCCACAAATGATATTGAAACTTGTTTAGAATATGCTGTTGCGGGTAAGGGTATTGTTGTCATCTCAAATTTTTTAGCCAAACATAAAATAGCAGAAGGCCTATTAATACCAATATTAGATGATAATCCTATCGCTTCTCAGCCTTTGAGTATGGTTTATTCTGCGAATAAATCTAGCAATAAAAAATTACAGATTTTTATTGATTGGATGAGTAAAATTCCAGTTGCAGATACAAATAGTCGATTATCTTAATTAGTATTTAATATTGTAAAACTGTAAAAAACGCCCTCATACAATGTTGAGGGCGTTTTTTATACCGAGACTTTTATATTTTTATCAGGAGTTTTATGCGTCCTTGATATTTAAATCTTTACCGGTTGCTGCACAATCAGCAGCTGCGGTAAATAAGACATCTGTCGACGAGTTTAAACCTGTTTCTGCAGAGTCCTGAATTACACCGATCACAAAGCCGATTGCGACGAGTTGCATAGCAATATCATTATCGATTTGAAAGAGTGCGCATGCAAGCGGAATCAGTAGAAGAGAACCGCCGGCAACACCCGAAGCACCACAAGCACCGACTGTCGCAAATATGCTTAATAATAATGCCGATAGAAAGTCTACCTCGATACCGAGTGTATGAACGGCACCCAGCGTAAAGATCGTAATCGTAATTGCCGCACCCGCCATATTAATAGTCGCGCCCAGAGGAATTGATACTGAATAGGTCTCTTCCCGAACTCCTAATTTACGACTTAACTCAATGTTAACAGGGATATTTGCAGCTGAGCTACGTGTGAAGAATGCAGTCATCCCACTCTCTTTTAAGCATTTGAATACCAGCGGATAAGGATTTTTTTTGGTCACTAAAAAAACGAGAAGAGGGTTGACGATAAATACCACTATTGCCATCGCGACTAACAGTAAAATAACGAGTTCAAGATATGATTTTAATCCCGCAAAACCTGTTTTAGCGATGGTAATTGAAACAAGTCCAAATACACCTAATGGCGCAATTAAAATGATTTTCTTAATCACGCTTGTCACAAGATGTGCAAGATCTTGAAATAGATTACGAGTGGATTCATTCGTTGATCTTAAAGCAAAACCAAATAAGACGCCCCATGAAATAAGGCCGATGTAATTGGCATTGACAAGCGCATGGACAGGATTATCGACCATATTCATAAATAATGTTTTCAAGACTTCGATAATATCGGCAGGTGCTCGTGATTCAGCTGCTGGCACTTCGAGTGGGATTGTAATCGGATAGATAAAGCTAACGGTTACAGCAACTAAGGCAGCTAAGAACGTACCAAACGTATAGAGAACTAATACTTTTGACATGGCACCTGTACCATTTTCTTGTTTATGGTAGTTGGAGACAGCCGCAATAATAAGAATAAAGATTAAGATAGGTGCAATTGCTTTTAAAGCACCGATAAAAAAATCACCAATAATGCCGACAGATTCGGCAACATGCAGTGGGAAGAAGAAACCTACGATGACACCTAAGATTAACCCCATTACAATTTGTTGTACAAGGCTAAACCGATTAATTAATTTAAATAATGCACTCATTTTATGATTATCCTGTGATGATATTACAGTTCGAGAATAGCCTAAGCATGGGGTAGAGACAAGACTCTATGCAAAAATATCTTTGTTCAGCCAACGCTCTACAATAATCGCAGCGGATATGGCATCTAATTGTCCTTTTTTCCCTCGCTGAGAGGGTTTTAGATATTGCTCACTTTCAAGTGAAGAGTTGGATTCATCAATAATAAAAACAGGTAAACCAAAGCGGCCATGTAATCGATTTATGAATTTTAAAATAATCTTATGATGTTCGGTAATCGTGCGATCTTTCGTAAAGGGCAGACCAACAATAAAAGCTTGCGGTTGCCAATCGCGGATAAGTGTTTCGATCTCACTCCAATTAGGTTGATTATTGATGACTTTCAATATTTTGAGCGGTTGGGCTGTATTTGTAAGATGGTTGCCCACAGCAACGCCTAAGTTTGAAGTACCATAATCAAAGCCGAGAACGATACTCAGCGAATCATTTTCCGGAAGATTACCAATGTAAGGCTTCGATATATCTGAAATCATGCTTATGGGTACTCTTTCATATACGTTGATAAATCAGGTTTTGGAAAAGGTAAAGGTGTTTTCTCGGGATAACCATACCAAAACATCCCTTCTATCTGTTCAGCTTGAGCATCTATTTGAAAAAGATCATATACTTCTTGTTCAAATAAAAGTGAACCCGTTGACCATTTAGTACCGACACCATTTTCGCTTAAACTCTGCATCATAATATAGAGCGCGATACTTAACGTTGCGTAATCTTCATGAGCTGTTTTAGGATCTTCTGCACGTTTACGGGTAACGAGGATCCAACCTGGAATAGTACTCCATCTAGCAAGTTTTCGGCTTGCAGTTTCCGGATCACGATCTGCAAAAGATTTTTCAGCATAGCTGAGAAACTTTACCTTTGTTTCAGGTCCTAATTTATAAAACTTCACAGGTTGGGTATGACGGTGATTAGGCGCGAATGTTGTTAAGCGTAGCGCTTCATTAATAAAAGATTCCGGAACCAATTCTGCCGTAAAATGATGGATAGTTCTGCGGTTTTGAATAATTTCACTGAGTGTTTGCATAGATACCTCCTTGTCTTTATATAAGTTATATAAGTTATATAAGTCTTTTTAATTGATCAGATAGATTGATAGAAATATCTGGTGTTTGTAACATATGGACAATAATGGCATGAACCGATTGTTGTAAGGGTTCAGGGAGACGAGACAGTTTTGTAAAAGGCGTGATTAGTTTAGCAGATGTCACTGCATTGATTTTATCAATCGCAATCACCTCATCTGCAATCCATTGATAAAGTGGGGCACCTATTTTTGCAAGTGCATAACGATTACGCCCAACTGTGCCGACAACAGCGCGCGCACGGTTAGGGTTACTGCGGTTAAATGCAGGGTGATCGACTATTTCTAATAACATTTCGAGCGTTAAGTGAGGAGTACTCTCTTGCAATGAAAACCAACGATCGATCAGCGTAGGGTACTCTTTATACTTTTCATAAAAATGAGAGACCATTTCTGTCGATTCTGGAATATTTCGCCACAAGGCTAATTTTAAAGCGGCAGAAATATCTGTCATATTCGACGATTCATAATATTGCTCTGTAATAAGCGGCTGATATTCTTCTAAAAATGAGAGCCAATGAAGCGCAACATTTTTTATGGCTCGATTAGAAATAGAATCTGCCTGGAAAGTATTAAAGAGAGATAACCATTCATCCTTAAAACGCAGCGCGATTATTCTTTCTACTTCCTCTCGAATTTTACTGAAGTAAAGCACATCCTCTGTCTCTAATAATCCAAGAAAATACCCCTCATCCGGCATTGTTAATAGTAATGCCCCAAAATCAGGGTCCTTCAGAGCGTATTGAAATAATGGGGCAATTGCATCCCCAATAATTTCACCAATTTTATTGGGATTAGTTTTGTTTTGTAAAACAGCTTCAATCGATAATGATTGCATCGCTTCCCATTTCGCATAATAATCGGATTCGAATTCAATCAAGATATTAAGATCCTGGATTGTTTGTGGGAAATTAACAATAACAGGGGATGAAAAATCTCTCAAAATAGAGACGACCGGCATTTCAGTGATATTGTGAAACACAAGACATTGTTGATCTGTCGTAATCACAAAATCTTCTTCTAGCAGCCTCTCTCCTTTTTGGGAAAATAGGGCATATTTAATCGCAATAGGCATCGGGCGCTGAGGCGCCAATGTGACAGGATCATATAGGTATTGCTTTAGAGAGAGGCGCAATTCCTGTTTATCACTATTATATTCAGTGCGCGCTTTGATAATGGGCGTACCGCGTTGAGAGTACCATAAAGGAAAATTATCGAATAAACGCGGGTTTTCCGCTTTCATTGCACTGTAAAAATCTTCCACAGTGACGGCCATACCATCAAATTCACGAATATAACGTGAAAATCCTTTATCAAATCCTGCCTTCCCCAAAATTGTTTGATAAAGCCGTATGATCTCAGCGCCTTTTTCGTAAGTCGTGGTCGTGTATATGTTTTCGATTGAAACCAAAGTATCCGGACGAACCGCATGGGACAGCGGGCCTTTATCTTCCGGGAATTGATGTACCCGTAAAAAATTTACATCTTCTATTCGACGGAGCCCAGGATGTTGAGCATCAGCTATAAACTCCTGCTCTCGAAAAACGGTTAATCCCTCTTTTAATGAGAGATTAAACCAATCTTGGCATGTGATTCTATTGCCTGTCCAGTTGTGGAAATATTCATGGCCAATCACTGCCTCTACAAAATTAAAGTCGCTATCTGTTGCCGTTTCAGGCGTTGCTAATATACAGCTAGTATTAAATAGATTTAGACCTTTATTTTCCATTGCGCCACTATTAAAATCATCCACGGCAACGATATTATAGTAGTCAAGGTCACAAACAAGCCCAAAACGCTTCTCATCCCAAAGCATTGCTTTTTTCAAACTTTTTAAAGCAAAATCACAACGACCAATATTATCTTTCGATGCATATATCCGAAGTCTAACCGCTGATCCATCAGGGCGTATATGCTGATCTTCTATAAATTCAAGATTGCCGGCAACAATGGCAAAGAGGTAAGTGGGTTTCGGGAAAGGGTCCTCCCAAATTGCATAATGACGCCGGTGATCGAGTAAACCTTCTTCAAGGAGATTACCATTTGATAGCAATATTGGGTATTGAATATCAGCGATGAGCTTCACGCGATAAACAGTCATAATATCGGGTCTATCGAAGAAATACGTAATATTTCTGAAGCCTTGGGGTTCGCAGTCTGAACAATAGATGCCATTTGAAAGGTATAACCCGCTCAGTTCAGAATTTGTACTTGGATTAATACTATTTTCAATCGTAATTCGTTGACATTTTTTCTCTAATATAATGATGAGGTCGTTATTATCAAACACATACTCACAAGGCGCAAGCGTGATGCCATCAATGGCTATATTTAGTAGTAATAACTCATTGGATCCCTGCAGACGAACTTCGAGCGGTAAAACCTGCTCATCGAGGATTTCGATTTCAAATTCCGTAGAAACTTGCGTTTCTGTTAAATTCAGTTCAAATGTTAAATTGAAAAAATTAACCTTAAATTGTGGCGTAATATAATCTAATCGGTGCATAGTATGATCGATTAGGGGCATGATTGACATATAAATATCCTTAGAAAAATAGCGATAATGACGCTTTTATCATCAATTTAATCATAAATATAGTGAGGCGAGAGGGCTAAGCTGAAACTATAGATAAGGAGAAGAAGTCACTATCATTCACTCTATTTAGAATTTAAAGTATTGTGTTTATTTTAAAAATTGAATACTTTTAAGCGCTTTTTTCGCACCATCTTGATCATTTGTGGTACCGATACAGATAGATGTAATGCTACTTCCGACTGCGATACGACAATATTCATAATAAGGGACTGCAAGATTTGTTTTTGCAATATAATCGAGTTGATTATCCGTATCTTTTACGGGCGTTACTTTAAAATCTACTATCTCAGTAATCCCTTTCATCTGCTCTTCCATGACTTCCTCGTATTCTTTGAGCGATACTTCAACGCCCTCAGGAAGATTCAATGTCACAGCATATACAATATCGCCATCAAGACGACCGTCTTTCGTCTCTAATATCGTAATGTTTTCAATAGGCGTGCCTTTCAACCTTACCGCTGTAAGCTCATTACGTTTATCCATGGCATCTTGATATTTGTCGCTAATAGTGATTGATAATAAATGATCGGAGGATTCGATCGTTTTTAACGCTTCTCCACATCCTGCAAGTAGGAGTATTGCTAGCAATATAAGCGGTGTTTTAATTAAATTATTCATGAAATAATTGATACCTTATCGATTATGCGAGATATTTGCATATGAATTAATCATTGAGCCTACTAGCGGATTATTGCAGTGGCTGATTGTTTGATCGATTTTAACATATATGCAGAAAGGCGTTAAATACTTAGCTTGAAAATAGAGGGTGGGGTTTTAGAGAGATTTAATAACGCGATTTGGGCTTTAAAACTTTCAATATCACCGGTTGTAAAAAGCTCTACGAAGACTGAAGGATCTTTTATCGTATTCACGTGCGCTTCTACACGAGAAATTCTCTTATAGCACATTTGCACAATTGAATTTGCAGGATTAATCACGGTGACGTTTGAAGGTAAAATTCTACTCAGTATCGGATCTAAGAAAGGGAAGTGTGTGCAACCTAATATGAGCTGATCAATAGGATAATCCCGAAATATTTCCAAGGATTCAATCAGTGGCGTTATATTTGAATCAGGCGTAATGCTTTGAGATTCAACAAGTTCAACCCAGCTTGTTCCGACGATTTTATGGACAACACAGTGTTGTCCATATTCATCGATAAGATGTTGTAGTCTTGCGCTTTCTAGTGTGGATTGTGTTGCCGCAACAGCAATATGACCTGTTTTAGTGGCCATTGCTGCCGGTTTAATCGCAGGTTCAATCGCGATAATGGGCAAATTGGGATATTGTTGACGAAGTTTTTCAGCACTCACTGCGGTTGCGGTATTACAAGCGATAACCAGAGCATCTATATGACGAGCGTAGAGAAAATTAGTGATCTTTTCCATGCGTTCATGGATATAGGCATCCGATTTTAAACCATAAGGAAGATGCCCAGAATCTGCCACATAAAGAAAAGTTGTATCCATCAGTTTAGGCTGATCTAAAAAAGCATTTAGAATCGAAAACCCACCAATACCAGAATCCACAAGACCTATTCGTAACATCTCAATAACCTTATTATGATTAGCTGCGTGCAAGCGGTACAACAATGGAAGGGTCAATGACGGGTTTATCTTCTTCAAACTCTTTGGTCATTACCTCTTCCGCAAGCAGAGAGAACTCTTCAGGATTGATGGATAGCATCTCTTCATAAGTTTCAAGATCCCACATTTCAAAGAGATTGCCATTACCGAGTAAAATCATGTCCGCAGTAATACTCGCATACATCATCAATCGTTTAGGTAGAATAAATCGGCCTTGCCCATCTAAAATAATCTCCGTCGCGCCACCGCGAACAAACCGAGCAAAATCACGCTCTTTTTTGACAAATGGATTGAGTTTATCGAGCTCTGCTTCTACTTCTCTCCAGGCATCAATTGGATAAAAATTTAAACATTTATCAAGCGCACGGCTAATCACAAAGTGATTCATATCGTTAAACTCTTTTCTCAAAGCGGCAGGAAGCGCAATACGATTTTTCGTATCGACCTTCAACTCATATTCGCCGAGAAACTGATACATGATTTAATTAACCCACTTTAAAATGCCATGATTGTTATCCATGATACTTTTTTTGACTAAAATTTGCCACATTATTTCGGCTCTACTAGCCAAATTAAAGGCTTTAACTCACGCATCATAAACCGATTATTCTTATCTGCTTTTTCTTGTAATTCTGGGTTCATACGTAATTTAATCAATTGCAAAATTTCATTAAATTCTGGAATGGCAAGCACATCCTCCTTATCGATGAGTGAAAACAGATGTGTTAACTGTGATAAGATCGATTGCATCTCAATGAGCTCGTCATTAATTTCGGTAATATCATGTTGTCTATTTTTTAAGGGCTCATCTTTCATGCGTTCAAGAGAATTAGAGAGCGATACAATCGATGATTGCGCTTTACGAAGCGCAAGCGCTAAGTCCGCATCATCATGAGTAATGCCTAATATCTTCCATTTTTCAATTTCGAGTATGACATTATAGAGCGAGCTTCTAGCAGTGCGAATGAGTTTAGGGAGATTCTCTTTTTCCCATGATGGTAATATATGACTAAAGCCGATCGCAAACGCTGCGCCAATTAAGGTATCAATAATTCTTTCTAAAGAGATCGATATCCCTTGCATCATCGACAGATCCTTACTAATGTTCAAAATAATCAATACATAAACCGTTGTAAAGGTCACACTGAGCGGATTGTGAATACGCATTAAGCCATTGTTTAAAATAACGGAGATAAAGAGTATTGAGAGAAGACCGACCGTGGAAATCTCTAATGAAATCAGTGCACCCCCGACAATACATCCTATAATTGTCCCTATAATCCGATTTCGGCTACGCTCTTTCGTAAGACTAAAGCCGGGGCGCATTAAACTTAGTAAGGTAAATGCAATCCAGAAACCGTGCGAGAGAAGATCACTCGATTTTACTAAGAGAAGTGCACAAAACATAGCCAGTGATGAGCGGATGGCAAAACGCAGCACCGGTGAGTTTATCGTTAGGTTCTTAGTAATAAAATCTTTATTAAAGTAAGCATGAGAGAGAAACTTCTTTAATTTCTCTCTAGGGTAAATGCGATCAAACTGGACATCATCTACTAAGAATGAACGAATGCGTTCAAGATTTCGGGATAATGACCAGACTTTACGGTAATGATTTGCCACGATCTGATAGGCATCTAAATCATCTCCTTCAAGATTCTGCCGGCGTAACAGCTCAAGTTCATATTCAAGTGCTCGAAGTTCTGCTTTAAACCCTAGTCTTTTGAGCATATCTCCTGCACGAAGAGAGTACATGCCCATCTCCTCGAGATTAATGCCAGCTTTAGAGAAGCTGTCACGGAAGAATATCTGCAAATCACTATTAGGATAATGCTCTCGAATAACGACAAAATCTTGGAGCGGTATTGTGGCAATTTCACGGGTTTCTATCAATAGTAATAGCTCGTTGACCATCTGATTGAGGAGATGATCACGCTCATAATCAAGACGAAAAAGAAGATCCCGCATATTTTGGAGTTCTTCTAATAATTCTGTTTGGGAATTTATGAAGTTTTTAAATTCTTTTTCAATTAAGACATTTTGACGATAACACTTTGAAAGGGCTTTGAGGTAACGCGATAACAGGAAGTAGATACCGGAAAGATTTTGTCTTACGATATATCTTTGAAAGACTTTGCTGATCAATAAAGCAAATCCAAAATAAAACAGTACGCCAAAGCAGAAATAGCCAATATAACTCAGGGGATCAACCGCCGTATTAGAGGCAGCAAGTAGTGCTGTGAAGCTCACGATAAAGCCAATGGCGATAAACTTGACGCTATAGGCAAATATAAAGGCAACGATAAAGGTAATGAGGGAAAGGGATATAATTTTTAGTAGGTGTAAACCTGGAGACTGGAATATAAAAAGTAAAGTAATGATGATAATTGCGATAAAAGTGCCAAGCATCTCATTACGTTGATGTTTTAATGAACCTGTCTGATCGGCAATTGACATTGTTAAGCTGCCATAACCCGCAATCATCAATATTTCAAGCGGTAGAGAGAAGAGCGCCAAGAAAACCACCGGTAGAAATATACCGAGCGCCATTTTAACCCCGAGTGCAAAATCACTACTAAAAAAGAAACGATACGTTGCTGTAATAAAGTGATTCATAATTTTAAACCTCTAAACTAAACCCAACAATAAAAAACGCCATATTAGAGCGATGACTCTAATATGGCGTTGAATATCCAATCTTTAAAGTATTCGCCTATTAGAACAGTGCAAATTTTAACAAGAAGAGCGCTGCAATGATATAGGTTGCTGGATGAATATCTTTATATTTTCCAGTACCTAGCTTCAATGCCACAAAGCTGATAAAACCGAATGCGAATCCTTCGGCGATAGAATAGGTAAAAGGAATCCCTAAGACTAAAAGAGCTGCGGGAATTGAGTCAGTCGGTGAATCCCAATCAACTTCAGTAAGTTCACGAAGCATCAAACCTGCAATATATACAAGCGCTGGTGCGGTTGCATAAGCGGGAATCGATGCTGCGAGTGGTGAGAAGAATATCGCTAAGATAAAACATGCTGCAATCGCAAGCGCCGTTAAACCCGTACGCCCCCCCGCTTGTACGCCTGATGTACTTTCAACATATGCTGTGACTGAGCTTGTTCCGAGTAAACTACCTGAAAGAATTGCGGTACTATCTGCAAAAAGGGCACGATTAAAACGTTTTTTCGCATTTGGTACTTTCTCTTCATTTAATAATCCGCCTCGTTTTGCAACACTCATTAGTACACCTGTTGCATCAAATAGTTCCACAAGAACAAGCGCAATGAGGATTTGAATAAAGCTCCCGTGTAGTACTTTTTCAAAACTTAATTGGAAGAATGTAGGTGCAAGTGATGGTGGGGCTGACACAACACCTTTAAATTCCGTATGGCCAAGAAGCGCGCTGAGAATTGCAACTGCAAGGATACTGATCAGAATCGCGCCTTTTACTTTGAAATTATCGAGCACAACAATTAAGAAGAAACCGAGCATTGCATAGAGTGCGCCTGTTGACTTTAAATCTCCAAGGCTGACAATTGTCGCTGAGTTCGATGTGATAATACCGACCTCTGGATTCGATAGACCTATAAATGCTAGGAATAGACCAATCCCCGCACCGATAGATGCCCGCAGAGACTTAGGAATTCCGTTAATGATCCAAGAGCGCAGTCCTGTTGCCGTTAGGAAGAAAAAGACAACCCCTGAAACAAAGACAGCACCAAGGGCTTCCTGCCAAGTGTAACCAAATCCACCTGCCGCAACGGGCGCTGCGATTGTAAATGCAAAGAATGCGTTCAATCCCATGCCTGGTGCTAGGCCAACAGGATAGTTTGCAACAAATGCCATCACAAGCGTACCGATTGCAGCTGCGATACAGGTCGCCATAAATACAGAGCCGTGATCCATTCCTGTTTTGGAAAGGAGGTAGGGGTTAACAAAGATGATGTATGACATCGTTAAGAAGGTAGTAATACCTGCAATAATCTCTGTGCGGGGATTAGTGCCGTGGGCCTTTAGTTTAAATAGTTTCTCTAACATGGCGTATCCTTAGTGCATGGAAGTAAAAAAGTCTCGTGTAGGGGCACGAGACTTGTGGGGTTATGCTTTTTTCTCTTTTTGGGGGATCATTAAGGAGAGTACGATGGACCCCACTAATGTTCCTAAAATTATGGATAGTGACAGCACGATTGGGAAATGGAAGTCAAAGTACATTACTAGCATTTTAATACCAATATAGATCAGTATAATAGCCAGCCCATATTGCAGCAGATAGAAACGTTCAGCCATATCTGCGAGTAAGAAATACATTGCACGAAGTCCTAAAATCGCAAAAACGTTAGAAGTCATTACAATAAAGGGATCGGTTGTGACAGAAAACACTGCCGGTACAGAGTCGACGGCAAAGATGATATCTGAAATCGTGATCAATACTAATACGATGAAAAGCGGCGTTGCATAACGAATCCCCTCTTTTAAGATAAAGAAGTGTTCCTTATGATACTCATCTGTTGTTTTAAAAATTTTCTTTGTGAATCTTACAATCTTGTTTTGAGTTAAGTCAGCATCATCATCGTGACCAAAACACATTTTGATCCCCGTAAAGAGGAGGAATGCACCAAACAAGTAAAGAATCCACTCAAATTTCGAAATCAAGTAGCTACCAATTAAAACCATTACAACACGCAGTAATACAGCTGCCAATACGCCATAGACTAAAACACGGCGCTGGTACATATTCGGAACTTTAAAGAAACTAAAGATCAGTAAGAAGATGAAAATATTATCAATCGAGAGAGACTTCTCAACGACATAGCCCGTTAAAAACTCCAATGATTTGCTAGTAGCATATTCACTGTGAGAGGCAAATTCATGCGGAATAACAACATCTGCTGGTAACAGATAATTAATGTAGGTCCAGATTCCTGCCATGAATAGAAGGGCAACTGTAATCCAAATAAGCGTCCAAACAAGCGCTTCTTTGACACTCACTTTATGATCGCCGCTAGACTTAAGTGCAAACATATCAACTAAAATCATGATTGTAACGACAATGCCAAACACTAAATAGAGTGTGGGGGAGCCTAGGGAATGAATTTCATTCACGATATGTGCTGTATCTTCTATGCTTTGTGCGACTTGAGTTGTCACTATGAATAACCTCGGGTTCGTAGGAAGGGGATAAAATATCAGAATTTAAAGTAGTTTTCTAGATATTTTTCAAAAGTAATTTGGTTTTCAGCCTCAATTTCTTCTTGCTTTGCAAGTGTAGCCGTTACACTTGCTTCAAACGATGCGGTGGTAGCGGGATCTAGTTGTTGATATTGCGCATTAAATAGCGATTTTGCTTTGTCAAAGAAAAAAGACTGATAAGGCTGCCCACTTCGCTTCATCTCATTTAAAATTTGCTGAGATGGTAACTTGCTAGGATCATCTATACAAGTGCGCATCCATGAAAGAGATTCTTGATACTTCTCCCCAAATAGATCGGCAATCGGTTGCAACCAATCAACTACGGCTGTGAGCGCATCTTTTACAGATAATGTCACATCTTGTACTGTGAAGGATTGCTCAAGATTTATCCCCGTTTTTGCAATCAATTTAAGATTTTTTTGATTATGCTCATACTCTTTTTGAGACAAAGGTGCCGCATCCGTTAAGATGGATGCCGTTAAAAATAGCTGTAAAAAACGCATCGCCTCAATAGAGATGCCTTCAGCGATCAAAGGATTGATATCAATAGAGCGTAGTTCGATATATTCAATTCCGCGTTTTTTCAGCGCGGTGAGGAAGTTTTCACCTTTACGCATAATTTGTTTTGGTCTAACGCTGGCGTAATATTCATTTTCAATTTGTAAAATATGATTATTAATTTGATTATATTCGCCATTTTCAATCACAGGAATCTGAGAGAAAATGTTACAAGGCGTGGATACCGCAAACTGGATATTTTGTACAAATTCATCAATATTATTGAAAGAGACATCAAAGTGGCATTTGTTATTGCCGTAACCAATATCTGAAAGACGTAATGATTCGCCCTCAGGAAGGTAGCTATCTGTCTCATTTAAATCTGCAAAATTATTCTCCTTACCCTTCAGGAAGCTCTTGTCCATCACCGGCGATGCGCCGAGAAAATAGGGGACAATATACCCAAAACGAGAGACATTTCGACAAGCATGTAAGTAACGCGCTGTTTTAAAGCTTTGAAGTGACTGGTTATCACCAAGTACCTTTTGAAATGTTTCAAAAAAGTGATCTTTCAGTGAGAAGTTGTAATGGATACCCGAAATAACCTGCATCATCTTGCCATAACGAAGACTCAATCCTTTACGGTAGAGCGATTTCATCTTCGCATCGTTCGATGTGCCATATTTAGCGATTTGAATTTCATCCTCAGATTCAATGTAAGGCGGCATGGAATTCGGCCAAATGACTTCATTGTTAAGCTTGCTGAGTGTGAATTTTTGAATGTCACTCAGATCGGCGAGTGTTTTTTCAGGGGTATCTGAAGGATTAGTAACAAACTCTAATAATGATTCCGCAAAGTCAGTTGTGATATTACTATGGGTTAAAGGGGAGCCGATCGATTGAGGATGATCATTTTGACTGATTCGCCCCGTTTCTTTATTCACGCGAAGCGTTTCTCTTTCAAGCCCAATATTGACATCTTTCAGTGCCGAGCTATGCTCACCAAGGAGATCCAATGTGTTTTGTAGGTCGTTTTGTAGGCTGCTTTTTAAATTTTTCATAGAAACTCTCTTCGATACTATATAGATTCGGGTCACTAACCATCATATATATGGCTTATATACTGCAGTAAAATGCGATAATAAGCTTTAATTATTTTATATATCTTTCTTACATCTTACTAATCTTTTATGTGGTTTTAAGCACAATATTCATTGAGCTTAAAAATCAAAACATCATAGGTCGGCTTTTTAGCCCTATGATGCTTTATAAAGATCTTTAGCTGATGTGATTAACGTGCATCAATTGGGTCATCATTCGCTTGAAAAAGTGCCAAATTAAAGCCGACCTTTTCCTGCCAAAGATTGACGATATTACAAAAAAGCTCAGCTGTTTTCTCTGTATCATACAGCGCGGAATGGGCTTTGCCATGATCCCATTCAATGCCAGCTGCAGCTACGGCTCTTGCTAGTACTGTTTGACCGTAAGCAAGACCCGCCAAACTAACAGTGTCAATCACTGAAAAAGGGTGGAAGGGCGAGTTTTTAATCCCCGTGCGTTCAATTGCTGCATTTAAAAATGCTAAATCAAAATGGGCATTATGTCCGACTAGTATCGCACGAGTACAACCTTGTTTTTTCAAAGCTTCACGCACAACAGCGAATACCTTTTTAAGTGCCTCTTTTTCAGATATTGCAAAACGAAAAGGATTATCAACCTTTATGCCATTAATACGCATTGACTCAGGATTTAGAAGCAATCCTTTTTCAGGTTCGACATGGGCAGAAACGGATTCAGCCATTGATAATGTACCGTGTTCATTCATGTCTACGACAACTGCCGCAATTTCTAAAAGTGCATCCGTTCTAGGATTCACGCCCCCTGTTTCCACATCAATTACTACTGGTAAAAAACCACGAAAACGCATCGAAATTGGGGGTGGGGATTGTAAGTGATCTGTCATAACTGGAAGAGTTCTTCTCGCTTTTGGGATATCTATCGAAGATAAAATGAATAGTAAATCGCTTTTATCTATGAATGTGTAATATGCTTTTGATCTAAATTAATCTAAAAATCTATCGAAAAATTATCTGAAATATTTTTTAAAAAATACCGATCAATAGATCGAGCAGGAAACTAATGAGTCAATATAAACAGCTTCCTGCAGATATATGTGTGACGCTGTGACGCATTTATTACTTATACATCTAATGCGTCTTTGCTTTTAGGCGTTGTCGTAGATTTGGTTTTCGGTGCAGTCGCTCTTTTTTTAGGGGCTGCGGGTGCTGTAACAGCAGGTTTTGTGAAAACAATTTCAGGTTTTACTTTTTCCGTCACGCAGTTTTCGTGAATAATCACTTTCTCAACATTATCGAGTGAGGGGATTTCAAACATAGTATCAAGCAGAAGGTGCTCAATAATGCTTCTAAGTCCACGTGCGCCCGTTTTACGATCAAGTGCCTTTTTAGCAATCGCTTTTAAAGCTTCCGGTGTAAACTCAAGTGTTACACCCTCCATTTCAAAGAGGTAGCTAAATTGCTTGGTAATTGCATTTTTTGGCTCAGTTAAGATATTCACAAGCGCTTCTTCGTCTAACTCTTCAAGCGTTGTGATAACAGGTAATCGACCGATAAATTCAGGAATCAGACCATATTTTGATAAATCTTCTGATTCGACTTCCGAGAAAAGTTTGGAGAGATTTTTCTTCTCATCATCTGCTTTGACTTCGGCGCCAAAACCAATGCCGCCTTTCGACTGGCGTTGTTGGATAATCTTTTCTAAGCCCGAGAATGCACCCCCACAAATAAAGAGAATATTCTTAGTATTTACTTCAATGAGTTCAGCATTAGGGTGCTTGCGGCCACCACTTGGAGATACGGATGCAGTCGTCCCCTCAATGATTTTTAGCAATGCTTGTTGTACGCCTTCTCCGGATACATCTCTCGTGATAGAGGGGTTTTCACTACGGCGTGAAATTTTATCGATCTCATCCACATAGATGATGCCAGATTCAGCGCTTTCAACATCGAAATCACAGTTTTGTAAGAGTCTCAATACAATATTTTCAACATCTTCTCCGACATAACCTGCTTCTGTCAGTGTCGTCGCATCTGCAATTGCAAAGGGGACATTTAAGCTTCGTGCTAATGTTTCCGCCAAGAGTGTTTTTCCTGAGCCGGTTGGTCCAATAAGTAAAATATTACTTTTACTTAATTCAATATTGTCGCTTGTTCCTGCAAATTTTTCACTCTCAAGTCTCTTATAATGATTATAAACAGCTACGCTGAGGGTTCGTTTTGCATGTTCTTGTCCTATGACGTATTGGTCTAGATTTGCAAATATCTCTTTCGGAGTTGGTAGGCTCTCATAATCCGCCTCTAACTCAGATTTAACATCTTCAAGTACGAGGTTATTACAGAGTTCGATACACTCTTTGCAGATATAAACGCCATTGCCTGAAATAAGGCGTTCCGCTTCACTTTGGTCTTTACCGCAGAAAGAACATTCAACACTTTTGGTTGGTTTATCTGATTTATTGCTCATTTTGAAAATCAACTCCGATATTTTGATTCTATAGACTTAAAGAGAACTAAAGTATTCATTAACGTTCAAGTCTACTTTGAATTCTGATTGTGATAATTGCTACTAAATTTGTGAAACCTTCTGGTATGACAAATTATCGTTGTGTCACGACTTTATCAATTAAGCCGTATTTAGCTGCTTCTTCAGCACTCATAAAATTATCACGATCGGTATCTTTTTCGATCTGTTTAATTGTTTTATGGGTATGATGCGCAAGCAACGAGTTTAATTGATGTTTGATCTTGAGCATTTCTCTCGTATGGATTTCAATATCAGATGCTTGGCCTTGATATCCGCCTAACGGCTGATGGATCATGACACGAGAATTGGGGAGGGCAAAGCGTTTACCTTCAGCGCCCGCGGCTAATAAAAAAGCACCCATGCTGCAAGCTTGACCTAAACACATAGTCGATACATCTGGCTTTACGAATTGCATCGTGTCATAGATTGACATCCCCGCAGTGACAGAGCCGCCTGGGGAATTGATATAGAGATGGATATCTTTATTTGGATCTTCCGCTTCTAAAAAGAGAAGCTGCGCGACAATTAAATTTGCCATATGGTCTTCAACCTGACCCACCATAAAGATGATGCGCTCTTTTAAAAGACGAGAATAGATGTCGTACGAACGCTCGCCGCGTCCTGTCTGCTCAACAACCATTGGCACGAGGCGTGCTGTTTCAGTATCAAATTTACTATTAAACATAGAAGACATATTGAACGTTCCCTTTAGGTATCTAACCAATTTTAATCTCTTTCAAACGCATTAGTTTATCAGAAAAGCGCATCCCTTTATGAATATAATTTACCAGAATAATAATTCATACCTGAAAGCATGAAATATCTGTCTTATCGTAGTAACATATAGGGCGCACCACTGATCGTAACTAAAATATTTTTTACCAAGGACATCTTAACCGTGAGAGATACATTTAATTTTTGCGCAGGACCTGCGACAATGCCCTACAACGTGTTACAAGAGGCTCAAGCTGAACTTCTTGATTGGAATAAGCAAGGTGCTTCTGTCATGGAAGTTTCCCACCGAGGAAAAGAGTTTGTAGCACTTGCAAAAGAGTGTGAAGCTGATCTACGCGAGTTACTAAATATTCCTGTGAATTATAAGGTACTTTTCCTTCAAGGGGGCGGACTTTCGCAGTTTGGTTTAATTCCGCTCAATCTTTTAGGTGATAAACTTGCTGATGGTAAAACAACCATTGATTATCTTGAAACCGGTGTTTGGTCTAAAAAGTCAGCCAAAGAAGGGGCTCGTTATGCGATTTCCAACATCATTTATAGTGGTAAAGAGCAAGGATATGTGAATGTTCCTGCTCAAAACGAGATCCATGTAAATCCTGAAAGTGCTTACCTACATCTCTGTTCGAATGAAACAATTAATGGTGTGGAGTTTTTTTACGATATTAAAAACTGCCCGATACCTGTCGTTGCGGATATGAGCTCTAATATCCTTTCTAAAAGAATTGATGTGAGCCAGTACGGTATTATCTACGCAGGTGCACAGAAAAATATAGGCCCCGCGGGATTAACGCTTGTCATTATCCGCGAAGATCTCCTTGGCAAGGCCTCTCCATTTGTTCCAGATGCTTTAAATTACACCCTGCAAGCGCAAAATGACTCCATGCTCAATACGCCACCTACTTTTGCTATTTATTTGATGAGCCTTGTGCTGAAAGAAATCAAAGAGAAGGGTGGATTGGAAGAGATGGAAAAGCTCAATCATAAGAAATCATTCTTGCTCTACAATACCATTGATAACAGTAATCTTTATCGTAATCCTGTTCATGTAGATGCTCGCTCGAATATGACGATTCCTTTTACACTTGCAGATCCTTCATTAGATGCACTCTTTTTGAAAGAAGCTGAGGCTTTAAAGCTTATTAACTTAAAAGGGCATAGAAGTGTCGGCGGAATGCGTGCCAGCATTTATAATGCGATGCCCATTGAGGGCGTGATTGCACTCACAAACTTTATGAAAGACTTTGAAGCAAGGCACTACGCTTAATTCATTACAATTATTGTGGTTAAAAAAGTGAGTCATAAAATTCGATAGACTTAGAAAACGTCTTTCAACTCAAAAGGGATCCAGCTTTGGATTCCTTTTATTTTAAAAGCCATGAATTTGCACAGCATCGTACTGAAGCGAATAAATTAAATACTTGAAATAATCGATAAAATCACTATATATGAATGGTAGCTGTAAAATACGTCTAGAATATTGAATATCTAGGCGGCTACAATTTCTCCCTAATGGCTAAAGTACTCACTAAAAAATATGGGGTGGAGACTTGTTTTATAAAGGTCTTCTTTTGTAAAAAGTTAAACAATTATGTCGCATTCCGCTATACTTGGAAAAATTCTATCTTATATAGAACGCGTGCTAATCAAACAAAAAATGGATGTAGAAAACGCAATGATGAATAAAAAGAAATTTATGAAAAGTCGTCTCTCCCGTATTATAAGTGGGGCGCTTCTGAGCTCAGCTTTGATATTCGGACACTCGGCAATTGCTGCGAATAGTCAGGCAGATACGACAAAATTATCAATTGCGTCGCCTACATATAATGAACAGTTAATTAATTCGGCGCATACAGCAATTTTGGCACAATATCACTATGATAAGTTACCAATTGATAATGCACTATCCGAGCGTATTTATACTTTATATCTAAAATCGCTTGATCCTCAGAAAGTATTCTTCATTCAATCAGATGTAGATGGCTTTGATCGTTATCGTCATAGTTTCGATGACTTTATCCGCCGCTCTCAATTAGAAGTCCCTTATGATATGTATCGTAAGCTCGTAGAGCGTATGGATGAGCAATATGATCTAGTCGAAGAGATTTTATCGGAAGAGTATGATTTCAGTATTGACAGAATGTTAACCATTCAACGAAAAGATGAAAATTTCCCCAAAGATAAGACGGAAATGCGTCAACTATGGAAAGATAGACTTCAAAATGAACTGATCAATCTATTGGTGACAGATGATAAGTTATCTTTAGATGATGCGAAAAAGAAATTACAAAAACGCTATAACACAAGACAAAAACGAATTCATGACATGGAAGAGGGAGAACTGTTTAGCCTTTTCATGAATGTGGTATCACTTGGATTTGACCCTCACTCAGGATATTACTCTGCAAAACAGATGGAGCAGTTCAATATCAGTATGAGCCTCTCCCTACAAGGAATCGGCACTGTATTACGCCAAGATGATGATTCTGTCAAAATTGTGGAAGTTGTAACGGGCGGTCCTGCTGACCTTACTGGGCAAGTGCAAATTGGCGATGAAATTATTGGTGTTGCGCAGGGTGAAGATGGCGAATTTGTAGATATTGTGGGTATGCGCCTTGATAAAGTTGTAGAGATGGTGCGTGGCGAAAAAGATACGGTTGTTAAGCTCCAAATGATTGGCAATAAAGGCAAAGGCGCGGAAAAAATTGTCAAGATCACGCGTGATACCGTAAAACTTGAAGAACAAGAGGCGCGATCTAAAGTATTTACAATGCCATCAGAGAATGATGCCGTTGACTATAAGCTAGGCGTTATCACCTTGCCGGCATTCTATAGCGATTTTGAGGGAAATAAACAAGGGGTTGAGGATTTTAAAAGTACCACGCGAGATGTTAAAAAGCTCCTTCTAAAACTAGTAAATGAAGATAAGATTAATGGACTTGTTATTGATCTTAGAGGAAATGGCGGAGGATCACTGACAGAGGTGATTGATCTTTCTGCGCTCTTCATAGGTAGTAATAAGACAATCGTTCAAACAAAAGGCTTTGATGGCAATCAGGATGCTCAATCTAGCACAGCAGAAGATCTCATTTATGATGGGCCTATGGTTGTTTTAATCGATCGATTAAGCGCATCCGCTTCAGAGATCTTTGCGGGGAGTATGCAAGATCAAGGACGTGCCATTATTGTGGGACAAACAAGCTTTGGTAAAGGCACTGTGCAAACAATGATTGATCTCAGCCGTATACTTGCGAAATCAACGAAACCTGGACAGTCAAAAGTCACAATCGCAAAGTTCTATCGTGCGAATGGTGAGTCTACGCAAGAAAAGGGCGTTGAACCAGACGTAAGCTTACCTGTTATTTATGATCCGAATGAAATTGGTGAAGCAAAAGAACTCTACGTTATGTCTTGGGATACTATGGAAGCTGCGCCTGACTATGATGCATCAGTTGTACTTAAAGCGGGCATTGCGGACAAACTACAAGCGAAGAGTAATCAACGTTTTATAGCGGACGAAAAACATCAGATTTTCAAAAAACAGGCAGATAAGACGCTGGAGTTATGGAAAGTTAATGAGTTAAGCTTAAATCTTGATACACGCAAGAATAAGCTCAAGCAAGAAGAAGCAGAGAATCTTGAGCTTCAAAATAGAATGCGAGTATTATATGATTTTGAGCCGTTAACGATGGAGCAATATCGCAATGAAGATGGATCATATACAAAGCTCTTAAAGGAGACTGAAACTGATCTATTGCTCGAAGAAGGTTTACTGATTTTACGAGATTATATTGACGTAGAGGATCACGAACAGTAATTTAGAATGATTCTCGTAATAGAGAATGACGTAATCTCTACATGGGGATCATCTTTAAAAGTACAATTTCTTCTCAAAGGATTGTAACTTTTAGGGGTGATCCCCATCATACTTTTCTCAAGGTACAATAAAATATAGAGAGAAGTCTCGAATAAATTTAAATCCAAATATGTAAGGATGAGATTAAAAATGGAAGATATTAAAGGTAAACGCGTCATAGTCGGTATGAGTGGTGGTGTTGATTCATCGGTGGCAGCGTTTCTTTTAAAAGAGCGTGGGGCAGATGTTCATGGCGTATTTATGAAGAACTGGGAAGAAGAGTTTGATCAAGGATATTGTACGGCTGAAGATGATCTTAAAGATGCTGAGGCTGTTTGCGAAACTCTAGGCATCCCACTTCATAAGGTCAATTTTGCAAAGGACTATAAAGCACAGGTATTTGATTATTTTCTCGATACACTCAAAGATGGATTAACCCCTAATCCAGACGTATTATGTAATAAAGAGATCAAGTTCAAAGCATTCTTGCAATATGCAGAAGAATTAGGCGCTGATTATTTAGCGACAGGTCATTATACTCGCGTAGAACGTAAAGACGGCAAAGCCTATCTTTTAAAGGGAATTGATGAGAATAAAGATCAGAGCTACTTTCTCTATCTTTTAAATCAACAGCAATTGATTAATACTCTTTTTCCGATTGGAGATTATGAGAAATCAGAAGTGCGCCAGATAGCGCTCGATAATAAATTAATTACCTTTGATAAAAAAGACTCAACGGGTATCTGCTTTATCGGTGAGAGGGACTTTACAGATTTTATCATGCAATATTTGCCGACAAAGCCGGGGGATATGATTTTGCCGAGCGGGGAAGTTGTCGCTCAGCACAAAGGACTAGCTTTTTACACGATTGGTCAAAGACAAGGCTTAGGAATTGGTGGGCGTAAAGATTCTAACGGAGCACCGTGGTTTGTTGCAGATAAAAATCTTGCAGATAACAAACTAATCGTTGTTCAAGGAGATCACAAGGCGCTATATGGACAAGGGTTAATCGCAAGAGAGCTGCATGAAATCAATCCCATTGATTGGAACGATGTCAATCCACGCTTAACAGCAAAAATCCGCTATCGTCAAAAAGATGTGAAATGTACCGTTAAAATGCTCGAAAATGAGCGTATTGAAGTACTATTTGATGAGCAACAAAGAGCGATTACACCGGGTCAATCAGTAGTTTTTTATGATGGAGATATCTGCTTAGGTGGGGCCTTTATCGAATCTAAAATTGTATAGCGTTATATATCACTATCGATGATGTTTTTTAGATTGAGGGCGATTGATCCACTCAATCAGAAGATGCAGTATCAATATCAAGGGAGCGAGTAAGCTCCCTTTTTGTATCGCTCAAATAACCTCTCTTAATTGATAATAGCTCTCAAATAAGGTAATCTATCAACATAATTTAGCTATGTTGGTGACTATGAAAATCCTTGAGATCTTTGAATCTTTTATTCAGCCCTTTAAACCCCATCCGGACAAAGCGCCGCCTCAAACACTTTTTGCGTTTTATTGGCATTATGTTAGACAGGTTAAATGGATCTTTGTCACGCTGCTCATCGTGGGTTTTTTTGTCTCAATCCTAGAAATAGCACTTTTTAGTTATATTGGTAAAATTGTCGATCTTGTTGAATCCGTGAAATCTCCGAATGAACTATGGGCGTTACACAAATGGGAGTTTATCTGGATGATGATGGTCATCGTACTCTTTAGACCCATTGCATCTCTATTTCACAATCTTATATTGAATCAGGCATTAACCACGAACTTTACATCGATGATTCGTTGGCAACAACATCGTTATGTCTTAAAACAGAGTATTAATTTTTTTCATAGCAGTCTTTCAGGGGGCATTGCCAGCCGTGTAATGAATACCGGTCAAGCAATTCGAAATTCTGTCATTATGTCGACCGATTCCATGTGGAGAATCGTGATCTATGCAATTACAACAGTCGTACTCTTTTTTGAAGTCAATGCATGGCTTGCGGTGCCAATACTCGTCTGGATTGCGGCATATTGCATATTACTATGGTATTTCTTACCCCGTACTCGTAAACGCTCCCACCGCTCTGCAAAGGCAAGATCTAAGCTAATGGGACATGTTGTCGATAGCTATAGTAATATTACGACCTTAAAACTCTTTTCGCATAGCACGAAAGATGAAGAAGATGCGAGGGCGATTATGCGCGAACAAACAGATGCGGCACTACATTCCACAAAACTCTCCACGGGCATGGATTTCTGTTTAATGATCATTAATAGCTTATTGATTGCAAGTACAGTGATTCTTTCTCTCTACCTTTGGGGTGCTTCTTTAATCACCGCCGGCGCGATTGCCTTTACTGTCAGCCTTGTAATTCGTATTAATACGATGTCAAGTTGGGTTATGCGAGTCGTGAGCCATATTTTTGAAGATATTGGGAGTGTTCAAGATGGGATTAAAGTAATTGCACAAGCCCGTGAAGTAAACGATGCCCCTGATGCAAAATTATTACAAAAAGTTGCGGGGGAAATTCTCTTTAAAGATGTTGATTTTAATTATCATCCGGCAAAACCTATTTATGAAAAACTCAATCTTCACATTAAGGCGGGTGAAAAAATTGGACTCGTAGGGCCATCGGGTGCGGGTAAAACCACATTAACGCAAATTCTACTCAGACTCTATGATGTCAAAGGGGGCGAGATTAGCATTGATGGGAAAAATATCACGACCTTTACGCAAGATAGTTTGCGCGAAAATATTGGGGTCGTGACACAAGAACCCGCGTTATTTCATCGTTCTATTCGTGACAACTTATTATATGGTAATCATGACGCAACGGATGAGATGATTTTTGAAGCGCTTAAGAAGACGAAAGCAGATGAATTTGTCCGGGATCTTGTTGATCAAAATGGGAAGCGCGGTTTAGATGCATTAGTCGGTGAAAGTGGGGTTAAACTTTCAGGGGGGCAAAGACAACGAATCGCGATTGCGCGAGTACTGCTAAAAGATGCGCCCATCCTTATTTTAGATGAAGCAACATCGGCACTAGACTCTGAATCAGAGGCTGTTATTCAAGAGAATTTAGAGCTTTTAATGCAAGGTAAAACGGTTATTGCAATTGCCCATAGGCTTTCAACAATTGCGAAGATGGATCGTTTAATAGTCATGGATAATGGAAAAATAGTTGAGATGGGATCACATCAAGAGCTAGTGAATAATAACGGGATTTATGCTTCTTTTTGGAAAAAACAAGTGGGGCATCAAGCAGAAAATAGTGATGATATTTAATATAATAGCTGTGAAAACACAGTGATAATATTAAATCTATTATTGGTACATTTCTTGATGGCGAAATTTCAAAAATCTGCATTGATTACAATGTATTGCTATTGATATATTTCGGGATTTATTTGTTTAAAAAGAATACTATATACAAAAATTGACTTGTTTTTACACAATGATGTTTGACAAACGGGCAGTACTAAGCGTACTATCCTTTTAACAAATCGCAGGTACCTCGTTAGGTGAGGCTCCTGTACGGAGATATGCTACTGCCCAGAAACGTCGAAAGACGCCAACGGGTTTGAACAGAAACCATCGGATTAAGGTGGTTTATAATGTAGCTAGAAAGTTTTGGAGGATTCCTTCGGACTTTACTTATGCCGTACAGTGCTAAAGCTCAATGAATGGAGGGGACAATGCGGCTGAATCTATTCATTGTGATAGCCGTAATGTTATGCTGTGCTGATAGAGTATTTTAATGCATTCTAAAAGCGCGCCTTTCTTCATTGAAGGCGCGCTTTTTGCATTTTATGCTTTATAAGCACAATTAAACATTTTCATACAAGGAGGCTTATCATGACTAATATCGATCGACTTGAGCATGAAATCCTTTCAGCAACGGTAGCGGAAATAAAGGCTAAAACAGTTTGGATTAATTTATTATCACCCGATCTTACGAAAGTTCATTCAATTTTACACTCTTTAGGATTACCAAGTGATGCGCTCAATCAACCGCGGGGTAGCTTACAAAAAAAGATACAAGATGTGCTGTTACTTAAGCTAGAAGTTCCGAGTCAAAATCTACCTTATTCCCAAACACCGTATCATGTCACCATCCTAACAATCCTCATTAAAGATAATAAAGTTGTTACCATTTTAGAGGATGAGTCAACAATTTTAATGCAGCTAGAGCATGAATATCTTGTGAAATGGAAACATAAGGATACGACAAGTTTTGTATACCGTATTTTAGAGCTCACAACTAAAGGATTTCATCTCGCAACAAAAGAAATTAATTCGGTGATTGAGGAAATTGAAGAAAAGCTCAAAACATCTTTTAGTAATAAAACCGTTTATGAATTAATTAATCATAATAAATGCTTTCTACTTTTTGCTAAATCTTTAAAGCGCAACTATAACTTATTGTCGACTTTACAGGATAAAAGCATTTTGAGAGCTAATTATGAGCAAGATTTGGTGTTGTCAGATTTGATTGTAGAAACGGCACAAGCTGAAAATTATGCCCGAGTTGCAAATAATAACTTAAGTAACCTCATGGATGCTTACTCGGCGCTGATCGAGAATAACTTAAGCTTATCAGTACAATATTTAACGATTTTCGTGACTATCTCTGGAATTCCACTTGCAGTTGCCGGCATATTTGGCATGAATACGCCACTACCATTTCAAGAAGAGCCTTGGTCATTGACGGCGCTTACGGTTATGTCGATTATTCTTATTGTCGCCGCAATCAGCTTCTTTAAATATAAACGCATGATATAAGCGAATAATTTAGGTTTATAGAATTACAAGAGGAAAAATCCAATGTTAAAAATATACAAAACAGATATTGACGGAAAACTCATTAATGAGGGTGTTATTCGCCCTAATAGTCTTATTGTGATGATCGATCCTAATGAAGATCAAATCCAACACATTACGCGTGACTTTAATTTACCCCGGGGTTTCTTTACAGATGCATTAGATGAGGATGAGCGTCCCCGTTTAGAGCGTGATGAGCATGGTACGCTTATCATATTGAACCTTCCCGTTAAGAACCCTAAAGCCGGAGAGTTACATGAACCGCCTTATATTACGCAGCCACTAGGCATTATTCATACGGAAAATAATATTTTTTTAATCAGCCGTAATAATCATGCGGTGATTGATCAGCTTTTAACTGCGAATTATGGCGAGTTTCAAACACATATGAAATCCCGTATTACGCTATTGCTCTTTAAAGCAGTCGCACAACAGTATGATGATCACTTAGCGATGATTAATGAGGAATCGAAAGAAATACAGCAATCTTTGCGGAAATCTTATCAAAATAAAGAGCTTTTTGCATTAATAAGTTTAAATAAGAGTTTAGTCTTCTTTTCTATTTCACTATCGGCATTAGCTATTTTATATCGTCAAATTATTCAAGGGCGAGCGGTCAAAATTCATGATGATGAGAAAAAGCTATTAGAAAATATATTAGTAGATATCGAACAATCAGCAGAAGTTGCAGAAATGCGCCGAGAAAGCTTGAGTAACCTGATGGATGCATATGCCGCAATTGTTCATAATAATTTAAATACGGTGTTAAAAGCACTTACTGCCATTGCAATTATTATGATTATTCCAACAATGATTGGTTCAATCTTCTCAATGAACGTGGATTTACCCAATGAGCATGATCCTATGACAACTGTCATCGTAGGATCGGTGATTGTACTTTCTTGCTTTGTATTACTCGTAGTTTTCTATTTAAAAAAATATATCCGCGTTAAATAATTCGAGAAGGGGTACTAACGATGATCCAAATTTATAAAAATATGCTTAAAAACACTTATGAGCATGAAATGGCAATTACAGAGAACAACTGGATTCGCATGACTGCACCGACAGAAGCAGAGATCGAAAAAGTCAAAAATGAGTTGAATATTCCTGAGTTTTTTATTGCAGAAGCACTGGATATCAATACTCGGCCGATGATTTCTGAAGAAAAAGATGCGACCTATATGATTATTCATATTCCTTACATAGATCCCATCATTGCAAGTAATTCAGAAGGTATTCGATATAAGACTTTACCGCTTGGCATTATTTTGAAAGATTCTCATTTTATTACAATTTGTAGTATTGAAGCGGAAGTTTTAGCGAATAATTTCATTAAGACTTGCCAGGGATTAGGGGCGCATATGCAAGTGCAAAATACGCTGGATTTACTACATCATACGGCACAGCGCTATTTAAAATTGATGCATACTATGGAGCTTGAAATAACGGAGGCTGAGGAAGAACTTTCAGTATCTTATCGTAATGCGCAGCTCTATACATTGCTCTATTTAAACGATGGCTTATTAGATATGACAATTTCTTTAAAACAGATGTTGCATTTAATGCGGAAAATAGATCAAGAGCAGTATTTAGCAATGCTTGCCAATGGGCAAGAGCTTTTTGAGGATACAATTGTTGAGTTAGAACAGGCATATTCTGTGGCTGAAATTAATCAACTAAACTCTAATAATGTGATGGATGCATATGGAAATATCATTCAAAATAACGTCAGTCATGTTGTGAAGTTATTGACGGCCTTAACGATTGTCTTATCAATTCCGACCTTAATCGCCAGCATCTATGGAATGAACGTTCCTTTACCGTTTCAAGAAAATGACCATGCCTTTGCCGTATTGATCATTATCATGATTATTTCAACCGGATTTGTCGCGGGTTTTTTCTACAAGAAAAAATTCTTTTAATCTGCTTTAATCAAACAGCGCACAATAAAACAAGGATTTTAGATGATAGATGAATCATTAAGCCCTTGATCATTTCAACGCATGAGATGGTCAAGGGCTTTTTCAATAACAGCGAGATATGGATATCTTAAACTAATAGATTAATCTGCTTTTCCTTGCATAACTTCACGAACAATATATTCGGCTATAGCAAGTGAAGATGTTGCACCTGGTGATGGGGCATTACGGATGTGTGTAATATTTCCTTCGCGACGAATCACAAAGTCATCCACGAGCTTTCCATCTGGCATCATCGCTTGTGCACGAATACCACGCGTAGCTGGTTTTACTGTCATATTCGAAAGTGTTGGTACATATTTTGTAGCTTCATTAATAAAGTTTTTCTGGCTAAATACTGTTTTTGATTCGCGCATTGCAGCAGGAATATTTCGAAATGCAAAACGCCAAAATCCTGGGAAGAAGAGATACTCTTTAATATCTTGCCAGTTAAAGCCTTTGCCATCATAGTTTTCACGTGCTTTTGACAGAAAAGCATTGGGACCAATTGTCATTTTTCCATCAATACGTTTGGTGAAATGTACCCCTAAAAATGGATACTTAGGATCTGGTACCGGGTAGATTAAACCCTTTACATCATGGGTGTATTGATCATCGAGTACAAAGTATTGTCCAAAGAAAGGTACGATTTTTGGGGTTGCTATATCCCCAGAATTTCGAGCGAGCCTATCTGACTGAAGCCCGGCACAGCTCACCGCATAATCAAATTTTTCTGGAAAAACTTGACCATTTTGAAGGGTAATAGTGATTTTACCATCGCTACCATTTTTGATAGATTCAACAGGGCTATTAAGGGCGATTTTACCACCACGCTCTTTAATCTCTTCCGCAATACGTTTGGCAATAGATTCATAGCTTACAATCGCAGTTTCCGGAGAGTGAAGGGCAGCGACACCAATACAATTCGGCTCAACAGTTTTGATATCTTCGCCATAGAGCATTTTAACGTTTGGAACCTCGTTATCAAGCGCAATTTGGTAGAGTTTTTTTAATCTCTCTTCTTCAACATCATTCAGTGCAACAACAACCTTGCCACACTGATCATAAGGAAGGTTATTCTCTTTGCAATAATTGCGAACAAGTTCAACACCTCGGCGACATAATCTTGCTTTTAAGCTACCCTTTGCATAATATAACCCTGCATGAACAACGCCGGAGTTATGACTTGTCTGATGTTGTGCGACTTCGGACTCTTTTTCAAATAGAGTCACATTTGCACCGGGATAGTCGAGAAGAAGTTGTCTTGCAACGGATAAACCGTTTATACCTCCTCCGATCACTGCATAGTTGACGGTTGACACATTTATCTCCTTATAAAGATACTTGAATATGAAAAAATTAAAAAAAATCGAAAGTCTCTCTGATCAAGCATTTGAGCTTCTACGTGAAGCGATTCTTAACAATGTGTTAGAACCCGGAAAACTATATTCAGCAACTGAAATTGGTGAATGGGTAGGGGCATCTAGAACCCCAATTCGTGAAGCTGCACAGCAATTAGCAAATATAGGTCTTGTAAGAATTGAAAGAAATCGTGGTATACGCATTCTTGCAACTTCATTAAAAGATCTTTTAGAATCTTTTCAAATTCGTTTGATGCTAGAAGTACCGCTAGTTCGTAAGGTTGCAATGAAGCGTACAGAGGAAGACATCAAGCATCTTACAAAAGCCTATAATAATCTTTTAAAAGCCGCGGAATCAGATGATGCAAAAGCGACTTTAAGTGCTGATAAAGACTATCATTCTGAGCTTTTAAAAATTGCGGCTGTAGAACGAGCATTAATTATTATTGATAATACGCGTAACACAGTGCTGCTTTCCGGGCCCAGTACTATCCCTAATTCTCGTACTTGTATGGAAGCTTTTGAAGATCACAAGGGTCTTCATGAAGCGATCCTAAAAGGTGATCCTGATACTGCCGGAGAGGAGATGGAGCGTCATATTATTAACACCGCACGTCTTTTAATCTCTCAAGAATCAGGAAGCCGAGAAAACTGGGATGATGCAGATTTACTAGAACAGTTTTCATGGATTCATAAATAGTTAATATCGCTCCTTGTCATCATTAATTCTTATTGTTAAGGTTATTTTTATCACAAGTAAGAGTTGCATGCAACACGCAGAATGTAATAT
>CANRON010000012.1 GCA_947632245.1 uncultured Ignatzschineria sp.
TGGATCTTGGTATTCAAATCGTCGTGATTTCAATGGGCAGTAGTGGTGCTTATTTTCTCTCTAAAGAGGGTGTTTTTAAAGCCTATCTATCTGCCCCGAAGATTGTCACAACAGTCGGAGCCGGCGATGCGATGGTTGCCGGGATCTCTGCGGCGATTAAAGAGGGCGGTAATCTTGAGCGTATTGCACGTTTAGGAACCGCTTTTTCTGTATCAACTTTAGGATTTATAGGCCCGCATCTGGATGAAAAAAGTATCGTTGAAGATTTAGCGAGCCGTGTACAGATTGAAAAAAGAGAGGGGATATTATGAAGCAAAAATTATGGGTGGTAGTGGGCCCTCAAGCTACAGAAGTGAACCGTATTATGCTTTTAGAGGCGTTAAAGTTTTCTGCGAATAAGCAGTCAATTACGCTGGATTTAGGGGAGATGACGGAAAACTCACGATTGCCAAGTTTCTCAGTCAATCCTCAACACAATGATTTCGTTCTATTAATTGATGCTGATAGAGAGATTTTGGCAGATATTGGCGGTAAGCATTTTGTGACCACTTCAGATGAGTTTTTAGCGCAAACAGATAATTTATTAAAACAGTTTGCCAATGGTGGCGCTTTAACGGCTCATGGGAAAGCGCCTGATCTTGATACGGTTGCCGAAATTGACGCCAATGCTGAATCTGTTCATAGAGAGGAAGCGCTAAAGGTGCAGAAAATTGTCGCGGTAACATCTTGTCCGACAGGGATTGCCCATACCTTTATGGCGGCAGAAGGGTTACAAGTATCGGCAAAAGCGCTCGGCATTGAGATGCGCGTTGAAACGCAAGGATCGGTAGGCGCGCAAGATGCACTAACAAAGGCGGAGATTGAAGCGGCTGACCTTGTGATGATTGCGGCAGATAGAGAGGTGGATCGAGCGCGTTTTAATGGTAAACGGGTTTTCTCTTCAGGCACAAAAGCCGCGATTAGCGATGGTCAAAAGTTGATTCAAAGGGCCATTGTGGAGGCGAAAGTGCAGCGCGGGGAAACGAGCGCTGTAGAGGAAGATAGTGGTGATGTGGTAAAAGCGACAGGACCATATAAACACTTGATGAACGGTGTGTCATTTATGTTGCCGTTTGTGGTTGCCGGCGGTTTGATGATTGCGCTCGCGTTTGCACTAGGAGGTATTAATGCGGGCGATCCTGAAAATGCCGGAACGCTCGCCTACGCACTTTCTATGATTGGTGGTAGTGGTGGGTTTGCCTTAATGGTGCCGGTGTTAGCAGGATATATTGCCTTTTCGATTGCTGATAGACCCGGGCTTGCACCGGGAATGATCGGCGGACTAATTGCGGCAGAGATTGGCTCTGGCTTTTTGGGCGGAATAGTGGCGGGATTTTTAGCGGGTTATATTGTCCTATGGTTAAATCGCACAATTCGTATGCCACGTAATTTAGATGGTTTAAAGCCGGTGTTAATTTTGCCACTGCTAGGTACGATGATCGTGGGTTTAATCATGGTCTATATTGTCGGTGAGCCTGTGGCGCTTGTATTAAAAGGGTTAGAAGGTTGGCTCAAAGGGATGCAGGGCGCGAGTGCTTTAGTACTGGGCGCTGTGATTGGCGGCATGATGGCTGTGGATATGGGGGGACCTGTGAATAAGGCCGCGTATGCTACTTCTGTTGCGCTCATTTCATCAGGCGTATATGAGCCCATGGCAGCAGTAATGGCAGGAGGAATGATTCCACCTTTAGCTGCGGCACTAGCGACAAGACTTTTTAGAGATAAATTTACTCAAGATGAGTATGAAGCAGGACCTGCAACCGCAGTATTAGGATTGGCATTTATTAGTGAGGGCGCCATCCCTTTTGCGGCTAGAGATCCATTAAGAGTGATACCCTCTTTTGTGGTAGGCGCAGCGGTAACGGGCGCTATCTCGATGGTGGTAGGCAGTGAGCTTCATGCGCCACATGGTGGTGTTTTTGTGCTCTTTATTCCCGGAGCAATTACTCACGTCTGGGGATATTTGCTTGCTTTGGTGGTGGGTACAATTGTCAGCGCTATTTTGTTAGGTATCTTTAAACGTAAAGTGGTGACCTTGTAGTCATTTTGGACGAGGAAGATATTGCGCAAGAGCGATAAATGCAAGTCCGAGATCTGATAACTCATGCAAGTCTTCTTTTCAGTCTCAATGAAAACGCCCTATAAATAGTTATATTTTAGGGCGTTTTTTACAATATTTTTTATAGTACTTCTCTTCTGTATAGAAGTGGCATGCTAAGCGGAGGATTATTCCATGCGTTTAACACGTTCCTCATCTTCTTTTTTGTTCACTTGCCAATAAGCACAGGCAAAGAAGTCTTGGCTCGTTTTTCCGTTGTCATGGCGCAAAAAGTCGCGGAGCGTTTTCACAACATTGTACTCAGCGGTAATGTGAGTAAAGTTTGGTTGTTCGATCTTTTCCCATGCAGCTTTGGCAAGGTCTGCAAGCTCGCTACCATCTTCAGGATGGCTGTTGACGAGCCATTCGATGTTCAGCGAAGCATTTGATTGATAATGTTCTTCAAAAATATCCGCTTCACTCAAGACTTCCGTAATAATATGCGCATGCGCATCGTCTGGTAGAGATGCCACAAGGGCGGCAACGACAGGAATCCCCGTCATATCTGTGATGAAGAGGAAGTTTTTAATACCGGCAGGAAGTGCGTCGCGATGCTTGAGCTTCATCGCAAGACCGACTTCATCACCGGGTTTTGAATCTCGTGCCCAGTTACAGGCAATCGAGTCACCATCATGGACAGCGAAATCAACAGTAAGCTGCTTTTTATCAAGATCAATCGCGCGATGAGTATAAGTGCGCGTTGTGGGTTTTTTAGCTTCATCCGCCATTTCCCACATTTTTGTTTCTGGATTGTAGGTCGGGATTTGGACCGTAGTATCCCCATTGGGGGGAATGAACAATTTATTGTTTACGCCAAGGGGCGTATCTTTATAGTGTTCGATATCATCACAATGGAGAATGACTCTTAAAAAGTTGGGCGTGATATATTCCTTACTCACAAGGCTAACAACAGTACGATGAGCAATCATTTGCATATTTAATTCTAACTCCGTTAAGAGGTTGGATAGCTGACACATTATGGGCGGTCAGAGTATATAGTTAATATGAGACTTCCTTTATTCTAGGGATATCAATTTTCAATTGCAAATGATAATCGTTTATAGCTAACAATGTATTGTGGGTAAGAATATATTTTCGATATGAACTTTGTTATGAATCTGTATAATAGAGCGCCGGTTAGGGTTGTGGTGATTTTGGTATCAATAGATTGATAAGTTTTGAGTAGATATTAAACAAGACAAGCATTGATAGATGCGTGGCTTTGAGGTCTTATTGTCAAAATGAGATCAGGGCAAGGATGCTTAACTCAGTGAAAATTGGGTACTAAAGAGCGTATTAAGCTTGATATTTGTTCATGAATTGCGTAAAATGCCGAGATCGTTTACCAGCGACCCCTAACGTTGATTTGAAGCCTGTATCCTGAGAGTATTCTCGCCGGCATTCTCGTTGTCGGAAGTTCGATATTTGGTTTTAGATTTTTTTGTTAGTGATTATTTATTTTGGAGTTTTCGATGAAAACATTTAGTGCAAAGCCTGCTGAAGTAACCCGTGAATGGTTTTTAATTGATGCAGAAGGAAAAACCCTCGGCCGTTTAGCGAGCGAAGTTGCAACACGTTTACGTGGTAAGCATAAGCCTGTATACACACCACACGTTGATACGGGTGATTATATTGTTATTGTTAACGCGGACAAAATCCACGTAACAGGCAATAAGCTTCAACAAAAGATTTACTATAAACATACTGGTTATGTTGGACATTTAAGAGAAACTACTCTTGAAAAGATGTTGAAAAATAAACCTGCTTACGTTATTGAACTTGCTGTTAAAGGCATGCTTCCTAAGAATTCATTAGGTAGAGACATGCTTCGCAAGCTTAAAGTATATGCAGGTCCTGAGCATGCACATGCAGCGCAGCAACCAAAAGTTTTAGACATCTAATTTAGGAAGAGAGAATTATTATGGCAGCTAACCAAAACTATGGTACTGGAAGACGTAAAAGATCAGCAGCAAGAGTGTTCTTACGTAAAGGTACTGGCAGTATTATCGTTAACGATAAATCAATCGAAGAGTACTTCGCACGTGAAGTTTCACGTATGATCGTACGTCAACCACTTGAGCTTTTAGAAGTTGCAGATCAGTTTGATGTGATCGTAACTGTAAAAGGCGGCGGTATGAGTGGACAAGCTGGTGCAATTCGCCACGGCTTAACTCGTGCACTCGTTGAGTATGACGAAGCAAACCGTTCACCACTACGTAAAGCAGGTTTCGTAACACGTGACCCACGTAGCGTTGAGCGTAAGAAAATCGGTCTTCGTGGCGCACGTCGTGCGACTCAGTTCTCAAAACGTTAATCGAATTCGATATTTTGAGTATGATAAAAAATATCAAAGCCTTTCTCTTGAAAGGCTTTTCTTTTTGGAGTAGAGATACCATGAGACCCAATATCTACCATGCTAAAGATCATTCTATTCGAAATCGTCAGATTTCTAGAAACTCTTTAACGGTAATTAATAAACTCAATAGCGCGGGTTTTAATGCCTATTTAGTCGGTGGGGGAGTTCGTGATCTACTATTAGGCTTAGCACCTAAAGATTTTGACATCGTAACGGATGCTCATCCGAATGAAATTCGTCGAGTATTTCGTAATAGCCGTATTATTGGGCGTCGATTTCGGCTGGTTCATGTTGTTTTTGGACGGGAAGTGATCGAGGTTGCAACATTTCGTTCGAATGAGGTTGATGATAGCTCTAAGCATTATCAGACGAATCAGGAAGGGTTTGTAACGCGCGATAATATCTATGGTACGATTGATGAAGATGCAATGCGCCGTGATTTTACCGTTAATGCACTCTTTTATGACGTGCGTAATCAATCGATTATTGATTATTGTGGTGGATATGAAGATCTTTTAAATAAGACACTCAAGCTAATTGGTGACCCTACTGATCGTTTTCAAGAGGATCCTGTGCGGATTCTTCGAGCGATTCGTTTTGAGGCAAAGCTTGGATTTAAAATTGATCCGCAATTATTAGCGCCAATTGCAGAACATAGAATGTTGCTATCAAGCGTATCGCCGGCAAGAATGTATGATGAGGTTTTAAAGCTCTTTTTAACAGGGCATGGCGAGCAGTCATATGCCAGTATGATGGAGCATGAATTGTTTGAAGTCTTATTTCCACTCACATACGAATCATTAGAGAAGCAGGGTTTTCCAAAGCAACACCTATTATTGAAATCACTTAAAAACTCAGATACGCGTGCCAAGCAGGGTTTAACAAGCTCACCATACTTTGTGTATGGATCACTGTTATGGGCGTCTTTTGTAGATCTCTATGAGACCGCACTTTCGCAAGGTATTAAAAATAGTGATGCATCGAAATATGCGATTGATGATGCTTTTAAAGTACAGCATCAAATTACGGTGATCCCGCGCTATGTGCGTGAATTTATTGAAGATCTCTGGATTTTTCAATTTAGATTACAGGCAAAAGTATTACGTAGTCCTAAAAAGCTGATGGAGCATCCACGCTTTAAAGCTGCTTATGACTTTTTGCTTTTACGTGCTGAAGCTGGAGAGGAGGGGGATGTTGTTGAGAAGGCGAAATATTGGACAACACAATATGCAGCTTTTGAGAAAGAGCTATTAGCGAGGGAGCAAGAGGCGATTCAGGAAATTCGTGAAGAGCGCCGTGAGGTGAAGCAGGAAGTTCATCGAATGATTGATCGGCATAAAACTCAAAATAAGCGTGTTGAGAGCCACAATCAAGCTTCGCAGGATGATAATGTAGATATGCCTAAAAAACGCCGTAGAAGACCAAGACGGAAGCGTTCAGCTGCATCTGGATCAGATAAGTCGTAGTGTAAGTAATTGCTAGCAATAGAGATCGGAAGTAGTCTTATTCCCGGATGTAAAAAACGACCTTAATGGGTCGTTTTTTTGTTGTAGCAGGTTATCCCTTGTCTTTGACTATTGAGTGAGAGGTTTGATAGATTACGGAATATAATTTGTCGGGTTTACGGTTTGACCTTTAGTGCGAATTTCAAAGTAGAGAACTGTGCGCCCATCAAAACTATTACCCATAGAGGCAATCTGATGCCCTTTCTTAACTTTAGTGCCCTCAGTGGCATTGATTGAAGCAAGATAGCCGTATGCGGAGTAGGTGTTGGCATTATGCTTAAGGATGATCAGCTGACCATAGCCTGAATTACCTGAGCCTGCAAAGACAACTTCACCATCATGAGCGGCCTTGATCGGTTGATTGGGGCGCCCAGCAATCTGTATCCCTTTTTGTCCAGGAATATTGGGGTTGTAGTTTTTAACGATCGCCCCATCTGTGGGTTTTATCCAGCCTGAGATTCCAGTGGAGACTCTGTCTTTAGGTGCTGCCGGGGCTTTGGGGGTCACTATTGTATTATCTCGTCTGGCAATCGCTTGGGTTTGTGAGGATGTCGATTTTGCTGAATTATTACGAACGCTCGATCCCCCTTTGCCGCCCACCACTAATACTTGACCGACCTTGATATGGTTTGGGTTAGAGATATTGTTGCGTCTTTGAAGTTCGCTGAGTGACATTTTATGGTTACGTGCAATCGCGCTCAGTGAATCTCCCGGGCGAACGGTATAACTCCCCGATGATCCGCATGCTTGAAGGATGACGAGTGCTAGGATGATAAATGTTAGTCGTTTTAAGCGCATAATATTTACTTCAAAGTAGTGTTAAAAAAATAAACCCCAAAAAGGGGAATGAATATATTATCATCTCCCCCCTTTTAGGGGTATTTATAATCATAGTGCAAATATGCCTAATCGATAGGATCAGTTGCACACATTGCAGTAACGTTAACGATACGACGAGCGGTTGCGATATTTGTGACGATATGTGCAGGTTTTGCAATACCGGTAAGAATCGGACCGACAACAATACTCTCAGTAATGGTCCGTACAAAGTTGTAAGTAATGTTCGCAGAGTCAATATTGGCAAAAATAAAGAGGTTCGCTTGGCCATGGAGTTCTGAATTTGGGAAATAAGCATTACGGTAACGCTCCCAAATTGCGAGATCCGGCTGCATTTCACCTTCAACCTCAAGTTCTGGTGCTGTCTCTTTCAATATTTCTAAAGTTTTTTGCATTTTTTTAGAGAATTTCGATTCGCGAGAACCAAAGTTGGAATGAGAAAGAAGTGCAGCCTTTGGAACAATACCAAAGCGCTCAACAACAGATGCTGCCATTTGAGTAATGACGGCTAACTCTTCGGCTGTTGGGTCTTCATTTACGTGGGTATCACAGAAAAAGAGAGGCCCTTTTGGTGATAATAACATACTGATCGCCGCTGGCTGCTTCGCGCCTTTGCGTAAACCAATGGCATCCACAATATGATGCACATGGCGATGATACTGACCTAAAACACCACTGATTTGACCGTCAATTACGCCGAGCTCAAGGAGCATTGATGACAAGAGGTTGCCACGCGTTTGCATACGTTGGCGCGCAAGCTCTTCGTTAATCCCTTTACGTTTCATGAGTTGGTAGTACTTATTAGAACACTCATCAAGAAGCGGCGGATTACGATAGTCGATAATCTGTACGTATTCGCTATCAATATCTTTGCTAATTGTATCTTCCGGACCTAATACTTTTGTGGGAAGATGGATACCGAGTTCTTCAATTCTTTGTTGAATAATTTTAGGCTGACCAATCAAGATAGGATTCGCAAGGCGATCTTGTTTCACAAGATAAACCGCACGTAATACGCGTTCATCTTCGCCTTCACAATATGCGATGGTACGTGCATTTTCTTTTGCTTGATTAAAGATCGGGCGCATGACCATATTTGTTTTATTGAAGTGCTGGCTTAAGCGATGACGATACTCTTCAAAGTCCTGGATAGGGCGAAGGGCAACACCTGACTCCATCGCTGCTTTTGCGACTGCAATTGGAAGTTCAACGATCAAACGTGGGTCAAATGGCTTTGGAATAATGTAGTTGCGTGAGAAGCGTAAAGTTTCGCCTGGATATGCGTGGAGAACTTCATCAGTTGCTTCTTGATGCGTGAGTTCAGCAATGGCTTTAACACACGCCATTTTCATAGCTTCATTGATTTCTGTTGCGCCGCAATCAAGCGCGCCGCGGAACAAGTAGGGGAAGCAGAGTACGTTATTGACTTGGTTTGGATAGTCAGAGCGGCCTGTTGCTAAAATTGCATCACTGCGAACGGCGTGCGCGATTTCAGGGCGAATTTCTGGCTCCGGATTGGCAAGTGCAAAAATGAGCGGGTTAGGTGCCATTTTTTCAACCATTTCGGCTTTTAAAACGCCGGGTGCTGAAAGACCTAAAAATACATCCGCATCATCAATGACTTCGCCAAGTGTTGCTTTATCAGTTGTCTGCATGAAGAATGCTTTATATTCATCAAGTGATTCTGGCGTACGAAGGTGATTCACAACGCCATCTCTATCGACAACTGTAATGTTTTCTTTTTTAAGACCAAACTGCATCAAAAGATTCAAGCATGAAATTGCAGCCGCGCCAGCGCCACTACATACTAACTTAATTTCATCCATTTTTTTATCAGCGAGTTTTAGCGCATTTAAAACGCCTGCAGCTGTAATAATCGCTGTCCCATGTTGGTCATCATGGAATACAGGGATATTCATACGTTTTTTGAGCGTTTTTTCAATATGAAAGCATTCTGGTGCTTTGATATCTTCAAGATTAATACCGCCAAATGTTGGTTCAAGGCTTGCGACGATATCAATAAATTTATCCGGATCGAGTTCATCGATTTCGATATCAAATACATCAATGTCAGAGAACTTTTTAAAGAGAACACCTTTCCCTTCCATGACAGGTTTACTCGCAAGCGGACCGATATTTCCAAGGCCAAGTACGGCTGTTCCGTTGCTGATTACGGCAACGAGATTCCCACGAGCTGTATAATCAAGCGCAGTGAGCGGGTCTTTTTGAATTTCTTCACAGGCATAAGCAACGCCCGGAGAGTAAGCAAGTGAAAGATCTTTTGAGTTGACGAGCGGTTTAGTCGCTTCAACAGAGATTTTTCCGGGCCTAGGTTGAGCATGATAGCGAAGCGCTTCAATACGAAGATCTTCAGTTTTATTATTTGTGGAATCCATGTAGATCTAGCCTTTAATACTGAATTTTAACGAATTTAACATACTAACAAGGATTCCGTGCCGAATCTACTAAAGGCGATATAAAAAAAAGGCGCACTCGTAAAATCGTATTAACTATATTGATTTTACAAGGGAAATTCCTCATAAAGAGGGGAGGGTTTATATCTGCAATAAGAATAATAAATGATGATTTTATGGGGACGATAGGGCGTAACTTTGTTATAATTGCTAGCTAGTAAAGGTTATAGCAAATATATTCATCTTATTCGCTGTATGTCATTAAGATGAGTTGCTTAATACTATATTTTGAAGGGGTGTTTTATGTTGAATGATGATAAACAAATAGTACTTCGGGCAAATACTTTCCCATCGGTTGCTGATGGCTTAGATGCCTATATTAGTGCCATTGGTGACATCCCGACTTTAACGGCTGAAGAGGAACAGGCTTTAGCGTACCGATTGATCGAGCATGAAGATCTTCATGCGGCGCAGACACTAGTAATGTCTCATCTAAAATTTGTGGTGCATATCGCTAAGAATTATACAGGGTATGGATTGCCACTTGTTGACTTAATTCAAGAGGGTAATGTCGGATTGATGAAGGCTGTGAAGCGTTTCGATCCTTCCTATAACGTACGATTAATCTCATTTGCAGTCTATTGGATTAAGTCCGAGATTCACGAGTATGTCATTCGAAATTGGCGAATTGTGAAGGTTGCGACGACAAAAGCGCAACGAAAATTATTCTTTAACTTGCGCTCCTCCAAAGAAACACTTGAGTGGTTAACGGATGATGAGGCGGAAAATATTGCTAAAGAACTCAATGTGAGTAAAGCGGAAGTTAAGCGGATGGAGATGCGTCTTTTTTCAAATGATCTAGCCTTTGATTTACCAAGTGCAAGCGCATCCGATGATAGCGATTTTAGCCCCTCAGATTGGCTTGCAAGCCCAGCGCTTGATCCTTCGCAGGCATTAGAGAAAGAAGATTATACTTCTCATAATAATGAGAAGTTAGGGTTGGCGCTCGCTGAGTTAGATCCTCGTAGTAAAGATATTATTATGCAGCGTTGGATGGGCGATGAGGATGAGGCCCGCCCAACGTTGACGGATCTTGCCGAAAAATATTCTGTTTCAGCAGAGCGTATTCGACAAATTGAAAATCAGGCAATGAGTAAAATCAAAGACCTGTTAACCGTCTGATGTAAAATTTAATGTTCAATAGAGGCTCAGATATAAAAGTCTGAGTTTTTTTCTATTATGGAGTGATATGAAATGACAGCTGTATCCCATATTAAAGAGAGTATCGAAGTAAAACAGTTAGCCCTTGAGACAATGCCTAAAGCCATTGAAGAGACGGGCGAGCTGATGGTTCAGGCATTGCAAGATGGTAAAAAAGTATTAGTGTGCGGTAATGGTGGTTCTGCTGCAGATGCGCAGCATTTTGCCGCGGAATTGATGAATCGTTTTGAAACGGAGAGAGCACCGCTACCCGCGATAGCACTCACAACTGATAGTTCTAACCTGACTTCAATTGCCAATGACTACAGTTATGATGTTGTCTTTTCAAAGCAAGTCACCGCACTTGGGCAACCTGGCGATATTCTTATCGCAATTAGTACAAGTGGGAACTCAAAAAGCATTAATCTTGCGATTGAAGCTGCACTTGAAAAAGGGATGATCATACTTGCTTTAACGGGTGAAACGGGTGGAAAAATGCGAGAAATTAATTCTCCCGACTTACATTTGATCAATGCGCCCTCAAAGCGAACTGCGCGTGTTCAGGAAGTGCATATCCTTGTGATCCATATTTGGTGCGCAATGATTGATAAAGTCTTCCGTTAAATTTAAAAATTTCAAGAATTAAAGTCGCAACAGCTTCTGCTTTTATTTGTGGTTGAGTGGTTGCGCCGATTTATTGAGTGATATTCAAAAACTTTACAGGGCGATTGAGCCGTTGAGGATAAATTTATGTTTAAAAGACTCATGATTATAGGCAGCTTTGTTCTGCTGTTATCTGCATGTATTCCCGCAATGATTGCAGGGGGTGTCGGTGCAACTGCTGTGGGTGTGAATGATCGCCGAACGTCAGGGCAGATTGTGGAAGATAATGCGATTACCGTTAAAGTGCAAAATATGATTGGGCAGCTGCCAGATCGGATGCATGCGCATATTAGTATTTTAAGCTATAACGGCGTTGTTCTGATCTTAGGAGAAGTGCCCAATCAACAGTTGGGGTTAGAAGTTGAGGCAGCAGTTGCAAAGACAGAGCATGTTAAAGCTGTTCATAATGAGCTGATAGTTGCACCAGAGGCTTCAATCGGGAGTATTGCGACAGATACCATGATTACGGCAAAGGTAAAAACAGCATTAACTACAGGTATTACGCTTAAAGGCTTTAACGCCGGTAATGTTAAGGTCGAAACTTCAGCGCGTAAAGTCTATTTGATGGGCATTGTGAATGAGGCAGAAGCGCGTGAAGCGATAGAGATTGCACGCCATGTTTCAGGTGTTATCGAGGTAGTACCATTTTTTGATATTGTGAATAAACAGTTTCATAACATCAATTAATCTCGCTTGTTGCGGAGATTACAATTACAGATCGAGTACGAAAGATTATAAAAGCGAGTAGTAGTGATCTATAGCAAAAATTATCAGAGTATAGAGAAGTATCATGAATAGAAGTGTTACTTCTCTGGTTTTTCAGTCGTAATAACGTATTAGAAAAGGGCTAAAAATGAGTAAACAGTATGATGCAATTATTATTGGTGGTGGTTCAGGTGGACTTTCATATGCAGAGAGAGCTGCTAGCTATGGGGTAAAGTGTCTTCTGATTGAGAAGGATAAGCTAGGCGGAACGTGCGTAAATGTGGGCTGCGTGCCGAAGAAAGTCATGTGGAATGCTGCAAATATCGCGCATATGTTTGACGATGCAAAAGGGTATGGGTTTACTTTTGGCGAAACAAATTTCTCATGGAAAGCTTTGAAAGAGAAGCGTGATCAATACATTAAAAATATCGTCACTTGGTATGACAATAGTTACATGCCAGATGCCGGCGTTGATGTGATTCATGGCGCTGCAAAATTTGTAGATAATAAGACGGTAGAAGTAAATGGTGAAACATATAGTGCAGATATCATTGTGGTTTCCACGGGTGGTTATCCGCTGAAGCCTGAGGTCACAGGCGCGGAGTATGGCATTACTTCAGATGAGTTCTTCTCGCTTGAAGAGGCTCCAAAGCGCGTAGCTGTCGTTGGCGCTGGCTATATTGCGGTTGAGATTGCACAGCTTTTATCAGCGCTTGGTAGTAAGGTTGAATTAATTTGTCGTGGAGATATGGTACTGCGTCATTTTGACAGCTATGTGACAACGCATTTAAAAGAAGTGTTAGAGGGTGATGATAACCTTCAACTTCATACAAATTCGCATGTACAAGCGGTTGTAAAAAATGCAGATGGATCATTGACGGTTACCACTGAAAAAGAAACATTGACGGTTGATACGTTAATTTGGGCAATTGGCCGAGGTTATAATACGCATAATATCGGGCTTGAGAATACAGATGTGAAGCCTAACGCAGATGGCACTATTTCTGTGAATAAATTCCAAGAAACTAATGTCCCTAGTATTTATGTACTCGGCGATATTATCGGTGGAAAATTCCAATTAACACCGGTGGCAATTGCGGCAGGTCGTAGGCTTGCAGATAGAATGCATAATGGGATGACGGATCGACATCTCGAATATAAAGATATCCCGAGTGTTGTTTTCTCACATCCACCTATCGGGACAACGGGTCTTACAGAGCAAGAAGCAATTGAAGAGTATGGATTAGAGAATGTGAAGTGCTATACAGCATCATTTACCTCTATGTACTCTAATTTCAGTACAAAGCCTGTTAAAACGGCGATGAAAATGGTGACGGTAGGGAAAGATGAGAAGATTGTAGGTATTCATCTCATTGGGCCTACTGTTGATGAGATGCTTCAAGGATTTGCGGTTGCGGTGAAGATGGGTGCGCATAAAAGGGATTTTGATGATACTGTCGCGCTTCATCCTACGGCGGCAGAAGAGCTGGTAACGATGCGTTAACCGCAACTATTTGTATAAAAAAGAGAAAACGTAATGTTAGAATTTTTTCAGAGTGCCGACATAGTATTGTTGTTAACCTTAGTCCTATCAGTTGGGCTAGTATTAGCATTTGAATTTGTAAATGGATTTCATGATACTGCGAATGCGGTTGCGACAGTTATCTATACTAAGTCATTGAAGCCGAAGGTTGCTGTATTTCTTTCGGGTATATTTAACTTTTTAGGGGTTTTATTGGGAGGGCTTGGCGTTGCGTATGCAATTGTGAATCTTCTTCCAATGGATTTGTTGGCAAATGCAAGCTCTACTAAGGGACTTGTTATGGTTGTTTCTCTGCTTGTTGCGGCACTTATCTGGAACTTGGGGACATGGTATTTTGGTATTCCTGCTTCTAGCTCCCATACGCTGATAGGGTCCATTTTAGGGGTAGGTCTTGCGAATGCTCTTTTAACGGATCACTCATTAGTGGATGGCGTGAATTGGGATAAGGCATTAGGCGTATTTGAATCTCTGCTTTTCTCACCCTTTATCGGTGCAGGTTTAGCGGGGCTTCTATTGCTACTGTTGCTGCGCTTTTTACCGTTGAGCTATATTCACAAGACCCCTTATCAGCGCCATGTTATTGATAAGAAGAAAAAACCGCCATTTTGGCCACGATTCTGGCTCGTGACTTCGGCAATGGGCATGAGTTATGCGCATGGACAGAATGATGGACAAAAAGGCATTGGTCTTGTCATGCTTGTGCTTTTTAGTGTTGTCCCGGCACAGTTTGTTTTGAATATGAATTCAAGTGTATTCGAGATAGAGCAGACGAGAGTCGCGGCTCAGCAGATGATTAGTTATTACGATGCGAATCAACAGGCGCTCGATACTATCTATCCTAAAGGGGATACTAAGCAGAGTGAAACGCAGGCGCTTTTCAGCTGTGAATATAGTGAAATGAAAGAGCATTCTACGAAGTTGATCTCTCTGTTAAAGGGGGTTGATGACTACGATAAGCTCTCAACAGATCAGCGTTGGACGGTTCGAAATGAGGTGATGTGTTTAGCAAGTATTGCAAAGACATTAGAGTCTGAAGAAGCGCTTCCTGAAAGCTATCGTAAGTCTTACAAAGCAATCGGTAAGGATCTCACTAAAACAACAGAATATGCTCCATTTTGGGTGATTGTTGCGGTCGCATTGGCGCTGGGAATGGGTACGATGATTGGCTGGAAACGCGTTGTGGATACGGTTGGGGGTAAAATTGGTAAAAAAGATATGACATATGCGCAAGGGATGAGTGCGCAGATCGTATCGGGTATCGCAATTGCCTCAGCGAGTCACTTTGGTTTTCCTGTTTCAACAACCCATATTCTTTCTAGCTCGGTTGCAGGAACGATGATTGCAAACAAGTCTGGCCTACAAAAATCAACCGTTAAGAATATTTTACTCGCTTGGATTTTAACACTCCCTGTTTCAACCTCGCTCTCATTTGGATTGTACTTTTTGGGTACATGGATCTTTGTAGGTTAATATGAAATTATTGTCATACGAGGAAGCGGCCGCAGCATTAAAACAAGGTCAAGTAATCGCTTATCCTACGGAGGGTGTTTACGGTTTTGCAGCAGATGCGATGAATGAAGCGGCGGTTGAGAATGTTTTAAGTTTAAAGGGCCGCTCAGCATCAAAGGGCTTTATTGTAATGGCAGCATCTCTAGAGAAGCTATCGCCACTTATTAAGCCTTTAACAGCCATGCAAAGGGAAACATTATTAAAAAGTAAGCGCGGCGGATTCCGTTATACGTGGATTGTGCCGGCGAAAGATCATTGCCCTGAGTATTTAAGGGGGCAGTTTACGACATTAGCAGTACGCGTCACAAACCATCCAGATGCAAGCGCATTGTGCGACTTAATGCCTGTAGGGGTTGTTTCAACAAGTGCAAATCTTCATAAAGAAGCACCGCTTGAAAGCCCTGAAGCTATTATGGATGTTTTCGGTGATCGTATCGCTGGCGTTATGGTGGGCAAGATTGGTGGATTATCGTCTCCAACGCGTATCGTCCATCTTGAAACGGGTGCAGTTATTCGAGCATAAGCGGAATATATTTAATAAAATTAAGAGCATTAAGAGTGATCCCTTAATGCTTTTTTTATAGATTGGTTTCCCCCACAAGCTTTGCAATAGGGTGATGAAATCTTGAAGTTTTGCTTGAAAAGGCCAGTGCGAAGTATTATAAGAAAGTGCCTAAAAGAAGACTATATTATTTATGACAGGTAAAGAAAAAACCCTGCTTATAAAGCAGGGTTTCTTTTAATCATGATATCAATCGCGAAATTTAAATTAAGCGAGAGATTTGATCTGTGCGTTTAAACGGCTAAGAATACGCGCAACTTTGTTCTTGTGGATAAGGCCACGTTTTACTGAACGGTCAAGAGCACCTTGTGCTTTACCAAAAGCTTTAACTGCTTCTTCGCGGTTATTAGTTTTGATAGCATTGATGGTTTTCTTAACGTATGTTCTAGTCATTGAACGGTATGATGCGTTTGCTGCGTTGCTTTTCTCAGCTTGACGGACGCGTTTTCTTGCTTGTGCTGTATTTGCCAAGGTTTACTCCAATTAAATATTTTTAGAATTTTAAACACATATTGCGACAGAAACCGCCGCAATCAAATTTGTAATAGTCACATATGATCAACTTTTTTTGGTGTTTTGTCAATCAATTATGATGAAAGTTTAGAGATGGGGCTCTTTAGAAGGTCGGAACGATACTTCCCTCATACTTCTCATGAATGAATGAACGGACATCTTCTGTTGTAATCACTTCTAAAAGTGCCTTGATGCGGTGATCATCACTATTTTCAGGGAGAATACTAATGACGTTGGCATAAGGAGAATCTGCGCCTTCAATAAAGAGAGAGTCTTTTACTGGATTGAGATTAGCATCAAGTGCAAAGTTGGTGTTGATGAGTGCTAAATCGACCTCATCGAGCGTACGTGCAAGCATTGGTGCTTCAAGCTCTACAAATTGTAGTTTAAGCGGGTTTTCTTTAATATCAAATACCGCTGAAAGAATGTTGGTAGGATCATTTAACGTGATGATCCCTTCATTGTGAAGTAAAATTAACGCACGACCGCCATTTGCAGGATCGTTAGGAATACTGACTTTAGCTCCCTCTTTGAGAGCATCTTTTGATTTGATCGTTTGAGAATATGCAGCAATAGGCTCTACGTGAATGGCCGGGTCAAGCGCTACTAGATTGATATTATGGTTTTTATTAAACTCATTCATATACGGAACATGTTGGAAAAAGTTCGCATCTGCTTCTTTTTCATCGACCATTAAATTAGGGAGAACATAATCTGTCACGACAACAACTTCAAGATTGATATCTTTTTCTGCGAGTTTTGGACTTAGAAATTCTAAAATCTCAGCGTGGGGAACAGGCGTTGCAACGACCTTTAATGTTTCTGCGGAGAGTGCGAAAAAAGGTACAAGAGAAAGTGCTGTAGCGAGTGCTAATTTACGCATAATAATTTATCCTTTGAGTTTAAATAGTGAGGAATCGAGCCCCGATTGCTTATTTATAGCGAGCTTTAAATCGCAAAGCAAGTATTAATCTTAAATATTTAAAGTTAATAAAAAGCGGAACTTTAAGTCGTTCCGCTCTTGATATTGCGATATAGCGCTTTTTGAGATGCTTTATGCGCACAATAGATATATGCTTAGTATGTTTAAAACTCTGTTTAGTTTGAGTTAAATCAAATTTTATATAGTGGTTATCTAGAAACTTACAACTCTATAATGGTGAGTTCACTCAATAGATTGTCTCAATCAATTGTTTAAACAAGTGTGGTGATTAAAGTGTCTCGATCGCCTGGGAGGAGATCAATGAGGGGGATTTCAATCATTGTGTAAGCGCCGGGGGCTTGTTTTGTTGCAGCACGTGCCGTAGATACAAGTATTTGTGCGGTTAAGGCGGGATTGTTAATCCGCATATCAAATTCGAAGATTTGATTATCGGTTTTCCCAGATACCCCTTTTCGGGTAATTTTGACACCATGACCCGCATCTTTGAGCGCATCGACGCTCTCTACTTGTTGAATGATCGTGTCATCTTTTTTGAAGTAGTCATCATTTAAAATTGTTGATTTTACTGTTTCAAAATCAGAGCCATCAGCTACTTCAATATAGACCATACGGCGATGCTGCCCAGTGCCTATAGGAATTGTCACTGATAGCGCATCTTTTACGCCGGGAATTGATTTAACAGCCGTTGAGTGACCCATGCTCATTCCTGGCCCAAAGTTTGTAAATGTTACGCCTTTTGGCGCAGCTGCGAGCAATAAAGTACGGATAATTGAGTCAGATCCTGGATCCCAACCTGCAGAAACAATTGCGCGACTATTATATTGTTTCGCAATCGCATCAAGATCACGGCGCATCGCTGCAATATCAGAATGGATATCAAAGCTATCGACAGTATTGATGCCTTTTTTAAGAATTGCTTCCGCATATGTTTTAATTTGACGGCTCGGCACACACAAGATAGCGATATCGACATTTTCCAGTTGATCAATATTGGTGACAACAGGGTAATGCACGCCAGGTATTGGAATGTCTTGGCGGCGAACGATGCCTGCTACTGTAAAGTCATCAGCTGCTTCGAGGGCATCTAGAACATAACGGCCGATATTGCCGTAGCCAATAATTGCGGCATTTATTTTACTCATAAGAGAGAGCTCCTGTTGTTTAAATTGGATTAATCAAATAACGTAAAGCGAATCTGATGGATTTGATTCGCTTTCTTGCGGCTATTAGAAAGAGTGATTTTTTAAATACTCTTCAATCTTCCCTCATCAAAAATAGCATAAAAGAGGACATAAAAAAATAACATTAAAAAGCGGGAGATCATATATTTCGATCTTCCGCTCTAGGTTAGAGATTAAAGTATTTTAAGTGCTACAAGAATAAAGGGGGGTAGACTATTTGCGGGTATAATGACGCACAAGCCAATCGCCCGCCCATTGCATAAACTGGACCATTACAATCAAAACAATAACAATCATATACATGAGCTCAGACATATTTCGATGAAATCCATATCGAACAGCGATATCACCCAGCCCGCCTGCACCCACCGTTCCTGCCATTGCTGTGTAGGAGAGAATAAGAATGCCGGTCACAGTAATGCCGGCGATAATACTTGGGCGCGCTTCTGGAAGAAGGACTTTAAAAATAATAGTACGCAATGGTGTTCCCATACTCTGCGCAGCTTCAATGACGCCTTTGTCTACTTCTCGAAAAGCTGTTTCTGCTAATCTCGCAAAAAAAGGTGCAGAGCCTATCACTAATGGGAAAATTGCCCCTTTAACGCCCATCTTAGTCCCCATTAATTTAAATGTAAGCGGTAGTAGTACCACGATTAAAATTAGAAAGGGAATGGATCTGAGGGTATTTGTAACAATAGAGAAAACACGATAAAAAGTCGGTGCGGATAGGAGTTGTGAGGGAGACGTTAAAAATAATGCGACGCCCCAAGGAAGCCCGATAAGTACAGTGAATATCCAAGTAAATCCTAACATTATAAGGGTGATGAGCGTGTTATCCCAAATGATGTTCCAATATTGCATATTGTTGAGTGCATTTATAAATTCAGTCATGGGAAGTCTCTCCTTTTACTGCGGATGCGATATTACGTTGATGGTTTCTGAAAAGTGGGGTCGCTGAAATCCCTCGGGTATTGAAGAGGGTAATCGCTTGAAGTGTTTCTTTAGGCTCACCACTTAATGCAACAATCAATTGACCATAGGGGATATCCCGAATGTAACTAATAGAACCCGATAATATTGAGAGGTCAATATTGCTCGATTTAATAATCTGACTGATATGAGGTTCAAACGTTTCCGTACCAATATAGGAGAGTTGATAAAGAAGATCTGCTTTATCGGGATTGCGAGCTAAATATTTTTTAAGTTGATCTTGCTCTGTTTTATCAATAATGAAGTCTTGGGTAATCGTGGTTTGTGGATGTAGAAATACCTCTTCCACAGGGCCCTCTTCTATGATTTTACTATCGTGAATAACTGCAACGCGGTCACAGATTGTGCGAATCACTTCCATCTCATGGGTGATGATGACGATGGTCAGTCCTAGCTTTGTGTTAATGCTGACGAGCAATTCAAGGATTGATTGCGTTGTTTGCGGATCAAGGGCGGAGGTCGCTTCATCGCAGAGAAGTACTTTGGGGTTGTTAGCGATGGCTCTTGCGATGCCTACACGTTGCTTTTGTCCTCCGGAGAGCTGCGCTGGATATTTGTCTCGATGAGCTTCAATATCCACAAGTTTCAAGAGCTCATCTACGCGCGTTTTAATTTCAGACTCACGCAGGCCCTCTAATCGCAATGGAAAGGCAATATTGTTGTAAATAGTTTGGCTAGAAAGAAGGTTGAAGTGTTGAAATATCATGCCGATTTTCCGGCGCTCAAGCATTAATTGACGGCTATTTAGAGCTGTAATGTCAATGCCATCCACGATTATTGCGCCATTATCGGGGCGCTCGAGTAAGTTGAGGCAGCGAATAAGCGTACTTTTACCCGCCCCAGAATGGCCGATTACACCAAAAATACTTCCTTTATTGATTGTCAGGTTGATATCATTGAGTGCGATTTTAGAGCCTTCTTTGGTCTGGTAAGACTTTATGAGGTGTTCTATTTTTATCATTGGAAATATATTTCTTTTTAAATCAGGTTTGTAAGAGCATAAATGCAAATTGCATGATTGTTGTATATCTAATGATTGCTATTTGATTAGAAGAGTATGTCTCAGATATTGTTGCATAAGGGTATCAAAAAGCGGGTGTTATAGTGATATAAATTTCGGTTTAAAAGATTATTTGAATGTTTGTAGAAAGTTATTATGTATGGGCGGGGAGCACCCGAAGCTTAACATATTGACGTTTACAGGTATTTTTTTAAATTTATATAATATTTGAGATAATAGAATCTATTGTTTATAAGTTATAGTGTTTACGAGTTATAAGTCTTCTAGAAAAGCTTGAGATTATATATTCGTCTTCTGGATTGAAACTAATTCGAATAGCAAATGATAAGGGATATAGAATCATGAAGAAATTAAGTATTGGATTAGTGCTAGCGGGCTTGATATTGAGTAGTAATATTTCAATGGCAGATGCTGATTATGGGTGTACTCAAAAAGTAACGGCGCTAGAAGAGCAATTAGCGTATGCAAAAGCGCAGAATAATACTTATCGCATAAAGGGGCTCGAGCGAGCAATTGCCAATGTAAAGCAGTATTGTGGCGGTGGATATCCGCTCGATTCAGCAGAAGCAAAGTCATACTATGAAGCAGACCAACGGTTGGATGTATTAGATAAAATAGCAGATGCTAAAAAAGACTTATCTAAAGCGGAATATAAACTCGGTAAGGCGAAGCGTAAAGGTGATATAGAAGATCAATATGAGTCTGAATATAAGATCCAAGAAGCGCAAAGACGGATTGATATGTATGAAAAATACTTAGAAGAGATGAAATAGTCAAAAGATCAAAACTCATGAATCCTCTATAAATCGATTGAAAGAATATAGGCTCAGAGACAATCTCTGGGCCTTATTTATTGGATTGAAAACCTAAAAGGGGTTGGTATTAAATTATAGATAGTAAAAGTATAGGAATCCTTATTATAGATGTATGCCATTAAATTGGCGTGATAAGGACATGGAAAGAGGTCTGCGTGAAGCATACTTTTCTGCTTCTGTTTTTTGTATAACGGGGCAAAAAAACTTGTTGTATCTAAAAGAACAAGTACTATGTTTGCTAGAAGACCAAATGTGCGCATAGTAAACGCTTTATGAGAAAAATATGCGTAATTTTAGCGAGATTTCCGTTATACTGTAAGACAGATATTAATTTAATTTGCCTCGAGAAATGCTTTTCTGCGGGGCGTTTATCAACTTGTGTGGGAGATTTGATTGGCGTTAATAGCATATTTCAGTCAATGTTATAACTTAAGCTGAATTGCTATCGCTATTTCTCACAAATATAAGCTGACCTGAAAAAACAGGGTGCTTATCAAAAAAGAGGATGATTTTATGGCAGACCAAAAGTTATTGAATGACATCGATCCATTAGAAACTAAAGATTGGGTCGATTCAATTGAAAGTGTCCTTGAAACAGAAGGGGAAGAGAGAGCCCATTACCTTATCGAACAAGTGATCGAAAGAGCACATCGAGATGGGGTAAATATTCCGTTTACAGGAACCACTGAGTATATCAATACTATCCCCGCTGATAAGCAACCACGATATCCAGGAAACTCGGAGTTAGAGCATAAAATTCGCTCGTATATTCGTTGGAATGCAATGGCAATGATTGTGAAATCAAATGCTGTAGATTCAAGTTTAGGTGGGCATATTGCAAGCTATGCATCGTTAGCTACGATGTGGGAAGTCGGTTTTAACCACTTCTGGAAAGGAAATACTGAGACGCAAGATGGCGATTTGATTTTCTTCCAAGGTCACTCAAGTCCCGGGATTTATGCGCGCGCCTTTATAGAAGGGCGTATTACGGAAGAGCAGATGAATAACTTCCGCCGTGAAGTAGATGGGAAAGGGCTCTCCTCTTACCCGCATCCTTGGCTGATGAAGGATTTCTGGCAGTTCCCAACTGTTTCAATGGGTCTTGGCCCTATCCAAGCGATCTATCAAGCACGTTTCTTGAAGTATCTCCATTCACGTGGTTTAGCAAATACAGAAGGCCGAAAAGTCTGGTGTTTCTGTGGTGATGGTGAGATGGATGAGCCGGAATCATTAGGCGCAATTTCACTTGCCGGTCGTGAAAAACTCGATAACTTAATTTTTGTTATTAACTGTAACTTACAACGTCTTGATGGACCTGTCCGTGGTAATGGTAAAATCATCCAAGAGCTTGAGTCAGGATTCCGAGGTAATAACTGGAATGTGATTAAGTTAATCTGGGGTAATGGTTGGGATTCACTATTAGCACAAGACCATGATGGTATTTTACGTAAGCGCATGATGGAGTGTGTAGACGGTGATTATCAAACTTATAAATCACGCGATGGAGCTTATGTTCGTGAATACTTCTTCAACACGCCGGAGTTAAAACAGATGGTTGCGCATATGTCGGATAACGATGTATGGCGTTTAAATCGAGGTGGGCATGATGAGAATAAGGTATATGCTGCATATGATGCTGCGACTAAAACAGAAGGTAAACCAACTGTAATTTTAATCAAAACGATTAAAGGTTATGGCATGGGTCAAGATGGTGAGGCTCAGAACGTTGCGCACCAACAAAAATCAATCAGTCTTGAATCACTTCGTCGCTTCCGTGACCGTTTTGAGGTGCCGATTTCAGATGAAGATTTAGAAGCGGTGAATTATATTCGCCCACCAGAAGGGAGTCCTGAGCTTGAATACTTGCATGAACGTCGTCGCGCGCTTGGTGGATACGTACCAACTCGCCGAGTTCAAGCGAAAGAAAAACTTACTGTTCCAAAGTTAGATGCATTTAAAGCCCAGCTTGAAGCAACGGCAGAAGGTCGTGAGATTTCAACGACAATGAGTTTTGTGCGTATTTTAAATACGATTATTAAAGACAAAGAGATTGGTAAGCGTGTCGTCCCTATTTTAGTGGATGAGTCACGCACATTCGGTATGGAAGGGATGTTCCGCCAACTCGGTATCTGGTCGCAAGCAGGGCAACAATATACACCGCAAGATGCCGGTCAATTGATGTTCTATAAAGAGACGAAAGATGGACAAATTTTGCAAGAAGGTATTAATGAAGCGGGCGGTGTAAGCTCGTGGATTGCTGCAGGTACTGCATATTCAAACTCCAATGTTGAAATGATCCCTTTCTTTGTGTGTTACTCAATGTTCCAAATGCAAAGAACATTTGATCTTATTTGGGCGGCTGCGGATCAAAGAACTCGTGGTTTCTTGATGGGCGGTACAGCAGGGAGAACAACGCTCAATGGAGAGGGATTGCAGCATGAAGATGGGCATAGCCATGTAATGGCAAGCTTGATTCCTAACTGTGTCTCTTATGATCCTGCGCTTCAATTTGAGTTAGCCGTGATTATGCAAGATGGCCTTCTCCGTATGGTTGAGAAGCAAGAAGATGTGTTCTATTACATCACGATGATGAATGAGAACTATGCTCATCCTGAAATGCCAAAAGGTGTTGAACAAGACATTCTAAAAGGGATGTATCTCTTAAAAGCCGGCGAGAAGAGCAAAAATCCTCGTGTTCGTCTTTTAGGTGCAGGCACAATCCTTCAAGAAGTAATGCATGCCGCAGAGCTTCTTAAGAACGATTGGAATGTGGATAGTGATCTTTACAGCTGCCCAAGTTTCACGGAGTTAGCACGTGACTTCCATGAGTGTGAGCGTCAAGCTCTATTCCACCCAGAGAAGCCAGCACCAGAATCCTTTGTGGCAAAAATGTTGAATGATTCAGATAGCCCTGTAATTGTTTCAACTGACTATGTTCGCATGTACGCCGAGCAAATTCGCCCTGCGGTAAAAGCACCTTATCGAGTGCTGGGAACAGATGGTTTTGGTCGCTCTGATACAAGATCACAGCTCCGTAAATTCTTCGAAGTCGATCGTTATTATGTAACGATTGCAGCATTGAAAGAGCTTGCTGATGCAGGCACAATTGAGAAATCAGTTGTCACAGCAGCAATTAAGAAATACAACCTCGATGTTAATAAACCAAACCCACTTTGGGTTTAAAAGATATGGCGCCTCAGATTGAGAGGCGCTTTCTCATTGTGATAGCGTTATTTATTATGGATGAATTCTTTATAAAAGAGCGCGTAAAAATAGACGTTTGGTAAATTAATAGATAGAAAAGGATTAAAATTATGGCAAATATTGATTTAAGAGTGCCAGATATCGGAAGCGCGGATGCCGTGGATGTTATCGAAATTAATGTGAAGGTCGGCGATATTATTGCGGTTGATGACACAATTATGACGCTAGAGTCGGATAAAGCATCTATGGATGTTCCGGCTGAATCGGCAGGGAAAATAGTTGAGATTTTAGTGAATGTCGGCGATCAAGTGAAAACAGGTGATGCGATTGTGCGTATCGAGGCGGCTTCAGAAGAAGTTGCTCAAGCACCAAAGAACGAATCTGCTGAAAAGAAAGAGAGCTCAGTATCTTCTGAAGTCAAAGAAGCGGCTGTTGCTGCACCGGTTACAGCAGCGAGTTCGGAAGGTAGTATTGCAGAGATTCGTATTCCTGCAGTGGGTAATTCCGATGAGTTAGATGTGATTGATATCCCTGTAAAAGTGGGGGATAGCGTGAAGATAGATGATACGCTCGCAACACTTGAGTCTGATAAAGCATCTATGGATGTGCCTGCAGACAAAGCGGGTGTGATTACAGAAATAGCAATTGCGATTGGTAGTAAGGTTAAAGAGGGCGATCTGGTTGTTAAAATTCAAACAGCCGGAAGTGAAGCCGCCCCAGCTGAAGTCGCAAAAGCAGCCGCAAAAGAGACGACTCCAGTCGATACCGTTACGGTGAGTACACCAAAGGCGACTTCGGAGGATACATTGAAGGCGCCGCATGCAGGGCAGCAGTTACCGATTGCAGTAGATACTAATCCTGCGGTACTCGATTTTAGTGGTGCGCATGCAACGCCATCAGTTCGTGCTTTTGCGAGAGAGCTCGGTGCAAACCTTAATGAGGTTGTAGGAACGGGTCGTAATCAACGAGTACTTCGTGAAGATGTTCTGCAATATGTGAAGGGCGTTCTGTCTGGCGCCTCTCAATCCGCAGGTCAAAAAGCAGCTTCAGTGAATGGTGGGGGACTTGATCTTCTTCCATGGCCAAAAGTTGATTTTGCAAAATTTGGAGAAGTAGAAGAGAAGCCATTAAGCCGAATCCAGAAGATCTCAGGGGCAAACCTTGCGCGTAACTGGGCGATGATCCCGCATGTTGCGCAGTTTGATGAAGCCGATATTACAGAGCTTGAAGAGCTTCGCAAAAAACTCAATAAAGAGTATGAGCGTGAGGGTGCGCGTGTTACGATCCTTGCTTTCTTATTCAAAGCAGTTGTTAAAGCGCTTCAAAAATTCCCAGAGTTTAATAGCTCGTTGGAAGGCGATAAGCTTATCCTTAAAAAATACTATCATATTGGATTTGCGGCAGATACGCCCAATGGTTTAGTTGTGCCTGTTATTCGCGATTGTGATAAGAAAGGGGTGCTTGAAATTGCAACAGAAATGCGTGAGCTTGCAGGTCTTGCGCGTGATGGGAAGCTTAAGGGCGATCAGATGACGGGCGGCTGTTTCACCATCTCATCACTCGGTGGTATTGGAGGTACGAACTTTATACCGATTATCAATGCCCCTGAAGTTGCAATTTTAGGTGTTGCTAAAAACCAAATTAAACCTGTTTGGAACGGTAAAGAATTTGAACCCCGCCTGATGATTCCGCTGTCACTTTCGTATGACCATCGTGTGATTGATGGTGCATTAGGCGCTCGCTTTATTGTATATCTTAATGAGTTATTAGCAGATATGCGTCGTATGGTGATTTAGGAGGAATACAATGATTGTAGAATTAAAAATCCCCGATATCGGTAATTTCGATAGCGTAGATGTGATTGAGATATTAGTAAATGTCGGCGATACGGTTGCAGTTGATGATACTTTGATGACGCTTGAGTCAGATAAGGCTTCGATGGATATCCCTTCAGAGAAGGCGGGCGTTATTAAGGAGATTCTCGTTAAAGTTGGGGATGCGATAAGCGAAGGGACGGTTTTTGCTAAAATTGAAGTCGCTGAAGCTGAGGAGAAAGCGGCAACTGTGGCTGAGAAGCCGGCGGCTACCCAAGAGAAACCTAAGGTTGAGGTGCCCGTAACTCAGGCTACGGTTGCAAAGACAGGGTCAAGTGCCATTGTAAATGCAGATTGCGATGTGGTTGTCATCGGCGGTGGTCCTGGGGGGTATTCTGCGGCATTTAGAGCGGCAGATCTTGGGATGAAAGTGATTTTAGTAGAGCGTTACCCCACTATTGGTGGCGTATGCTTGAATGTCGGATGTATTCCTTCTAAAGCATTACTTCATGTTGTTGATGTGATGGAAACGGCGAAATCATTTGCAGATATTGGGGTGACTTTCGAAGCCCCGAAAGTCGATCTTGATAAGCTCAGAGGCTTTAAAGAATCTGTTATTGGAAAGCTTACGGGTGGCTTAGCGGGTATGGCTAAGATGCGCAAAGTGGAAGTTGTTGAAGGTTTTGCGACCTTTAAAGATGATCATCACTTAACGGTGGCATTATCGACAGGGGAGACGCGTGAGATTAGTTTTAATAAAGCAATTATTGCTGCGGGATCTTCTGTTGTAAACTTGCCATTTTTACCAGAAGACCCAAGAATTATAGATTCAACAGGCGCGCTTGCATTAACGGACATACCTAAAAAAATGCTTGTAATCGGTGGTGGGATTATTGGGCTTGAAATGGCGACTGTTTATTCCACGCTCGGCAGTGAAATTACGATTGCGGAGTTTGCAGATGGCTTAGTGCCGGGCGCAGATCGTGATTTAGTCAAAGTCTTTGAGAAGTATAATAAAGATCGCTTCCATAAAGTGATGTTAAAAACGGGTGTGACGGCAGCAAAAGCGACTGATGCAGGGATAGAGGTGACATTTGAGGGTGCAAATGCACCAGATGGCACATTGACCTTTGATAAGGTGCTTGTAGCGGTAGGACGCAAACCCAATGGTTTAACATTAGCGGCTCACAATGCCGGCGTAAATGTAGACGAACGAGGATTTATTGCTGTTGATAAACAGATGCGCACTAATGTTTCGCACATTTTTGCGATTGGCGATATTGTAGGACAGCCAATGCTTGCGCATAAGGCAGTTCATGAGGCACATGTAGCTGCAGAAGTGTGTCATGGCGAAAAACGTTTCTTTGATGCGAAATTTGTTCCTTCCGTTGCGTATACTGATCCTGAGATTGCGTGGGCGGGATTAACAGAAACTGAGGCGAAATCGAAAGGGATCGCTTATGAAGTTTCAGTATTCCCATGGGCAGCGAGTGGAAAGGCGATTGCGAATGGTCGTGATGAAGGATTTACAAAACTCCTTTATGATCCAGAAACAAAAGTGATTCTTGGTGGTGCTGTTGTTGGTATTCATGCGGGAGATCTCATTGGGGAAATTTGCCTTGCTGTAGAGATGGGTGCTGATAGTATTGATATTGGTCATACGATTCACCCTCACCCTACTCTGATTGAATCAGTGGGTATGGCGGCAGAAAACATTCTTGGCGCATGTACGGATTTACCACCAATTAAGCGTAAATAATCCGATTAATAGAAGATAGAAAAAAGCCCGAAGATTTATTTATCTTCGGGCTTTCTGTATGAGGATCAGTAATTAATAAACGAATTATTTCTCTTCATTCATCATTGCGTAATACTCTTCTTCAGTCAGGAGTTTATCGCGTTCACGTTTAATCGCTTTCTGTGCTTTTTCATCATACTCTTCAGTGAGCGGGGCTCTGACTTTATCGATTTCTTCCATAATGTCATAACACATTTCACGCGTATGTAATTTCGCAATTGCTGAAATTGCAAAATGCGGTGTATCAAGATCCCACTTAACAGCAGTGAGGAATGCTTGAATGGTCGCATCGCGCTCATCTTCAGGAATAAGATCGATCTTATTGAGCACTAACCAACGAGGCTTTTCATATAGCTCTTGGCTATACTTTTTAAGCTCTTCTAAGATTGTGAAGTAGTCTTCTACAGGGTCTTGAGAGTCACTCGCTGGCGACAAGTCGACAATATGAAGTAAAATTGATGTGCGGCTGAGGTGTTTTAGGAATTGAATTCCAAGACCAATACCATCTGATGCACCCTCAATTAATCCTGGGATATCGGCAACGACAAAACTATGAAGAGAATCTATATCGACAACGCCAAGACTCGGTGCGAGTGTTGTAAATGGATAATCTGCAACTTTAGGTCTTGCTGCTGAAATTGCCCGAATTAATGTTGATTTCCCGGCATTTGGTAAGCCTAAAAGTCCGACATCTGCCATCACTTTAAGCTCTAAACGCAGCTCGCGTTCATCTCCGTCAGATCCTGGTTTTGATTGACGGGGTGCTCGGTTAGTAGATGTTTTGTATCGTGTATTTCCAAGGCCATGGAAACCGCCTTGGGCAACTTTTACAACCTGTTCATCATCAACAAGGTCGGCAATGAGCTCACCTGTCGTATTATCAAATACTTGTGTGCCAAGCGGCACTTCTAAGTAGAGATCTTCGCCGGCTTTACCTGTTCTATTTGCACCAGCACCATCTTCACCACGCTCGGCACGATAAGTACGAGTGTAGCGATAGGTCATAAGTGTATTTAATGTTTTTGTTGCGCGGAGATAAACGCTTCCACCATCTCCACCATCGCCGCCATCTGGGCCGCCGAAGGGGATGAATTTTTCGCGTCTAAAACTAACGCAGCCATTTCCGCCGTTGCCGGCAATAACAGCAATTTTTGCTTCATCTATAAATTTCATTTGATAACCTCAAATTAATGTGAGGATATAAAAAAAGCTCCACGTGTTTAAGATGTGGAGCTTTCATGACTGTGTTTAGTACGAAATATTAAGCAACTGGATCGATGCTTACAAATTTACGCTTTCCTAAACCTTTTGTCTCGAATGTAACGTGACCGTCAGCTTTTGCAAAAAGTGTGTGATCTTTACCAATACCTACATTCAATCCTGCATGAAAACGTGTACCACGTTGACGAACAATGATTGAACCAGCTGATACAAGCTCACCACCAAAACGCTTTACTCCAAGACGTTTACTTTCTGAGTCACGACCGTTACGGCTCGAACCAACACCTTTCTTCTGTGCCATAGTTTAAGTACCTCTATCTGTTAATTAAGCGTTGATGCCAGTGATTCTGATTTCTGTAAAATGCTGGCGATGACCTGCATGATGGCGATAGTGTTTACGACGACGGAATTTAATAATGTCGATCTTACGAGTACGACCTTGTTTTTTAACTTCCGCAGACACTTTAGCGCCTTCAACTACAGGAGTACCTACAGTTACATTACCATTTGCACTTACAAGAAGAACATCATTTAATTCGATGTTTGAGCCTTCTTCAGCACCTTCAATTTTTTCTATACGGAGGATTTGACCTTCCGTAACGCGATATTGCTTACCGCCCGTTCTAATTACTGCATACATAATTGCTGAATGCTCCGCATATATTAATTAATTTTTTAAAATATTAGATCAAACCAGCCATTTGAGAGGGGACTACAAAACGGTCGGGTTTAAGAGGGGTAATATTAAAGCCTATCTAAAAAATAGTCAAGTGTTCTGATAGGCAAATAATAAGAAAAACCTCAATTACTGATCTTACAGGAAAGTAACTTTAATAGCGAGGTAACAATTATTAGCCTGTTATTGCGTAATTCACGCCTGAAAAACTATATTTTTTAATGAATCACGGGAAGGGTAAAAGTTATGTGTAAAGAGATAGTTTGGGATGAGCGCGGGAGTGGTCTGATTGAGGTATTGATAGGGTTGGGGGTTTTGATGGTTGTTCTATGGGGATCAGCGGTAGTTGTGCGTGATTACGCTGCGATAGAGCGGAGAATTGGCTCTGAGTTAGAAGTATTGACTCAAAAGCTCAATAGTAGTGAAAGGATTTAATATTCCCACTGATGATACTTGTAAATAAACTCATTGATAGTAGGTCTATTAAGTTGGGAGGGGGGCTAAGTGTGGGGATCTGAGCGTGGAGAGACTTTGGTGTCTTTATTGGTGGCTTT
>CANRON010000013.1 GCA_947632245.1 uncultured Ignatzschineria sp.
TCATCTATCTCGGAAATAGGTGTCTATTGTCTCATAAATACTTTTTATAAAAAACATTCCCCCTTATTGGTAATTATCTCCCCTTTTTCATTATTATATAAAAAATCGACAATGTATATTCATAAACAATGAGTTAGATAAGACTGCAATCAATTATTAACATAATTTAAGCGCTTACACTGCCTTAAAAATAGACTTTTAATTTGACCTGCCGATACAAATGATATAGATTTACAAATGAGAATGGTTATCGACAAAATGCCGAGGGAGGCTTAGTTTTACATGAATATTAATTTGAAATTTAGGGTAAAGGGTTGGGCGAGAAATGCCCTGATTGGTGCGATGCTCACAGCTGCATGTGGATTTTCTTATGCGAAAGAGCCCCTAAAGGTTATCACGACCTTTACGATTATTCAAGATATTGCCCAAAATGTTGGAGGAGATGCGGCAATTGTTGAATCGATTACAAAGCCAGGCGCTGAGATTCATGATTATCAACCCACGCCACGTGATCTTGTAAAAGCACAAAATGCTGAACTGATTCTTTGGAATGGCTTGAATCTTGAGCGTTGGTTTGAACGGTTCTTTCAAAATATTAAAGATGTGCCATCTGTCGTTGTCACAGAAGGGATTACACCCGTTTCAATTTATGAAGGTGAGTATGAAGGACTTCCTAACCCCCATGCATGGATGAGCCCTAACAATGCGCTTGTCTATATCGAAAATATCCGCCAAGCCTTTGTCGCACAAGATCCTGAAAATGCCGAAACTTATAATGAAAATGCCGCGCGCTATGCAGACGAAATCAGAGCGCTCGATGCACCGCTTCGCGCGAAGCTAGACCAAATTCCTGAAGATAAACGCTGGCTTGTCACAAGTGAGGGCGCTTTTGGTTACCTGGCACAAGATTATAATTTAAAAGAAGCTTATCTCTGGCCGATTAATGCCGACGAGCAAGGCTCTCCCCAACAAGTTAAAAAACTCATCGATAAGATAAGAGAGTACAATATTCCTGTGATCTTCAGTGAAAGTACAATATCTGACAAGCCTGCGAAACAAGTTGCAAAAGAAACCGGTGCAAATTATGGCGGCGTACTATATGTTGACTCACTTTCTGATCAAAATGGTCCTGTACCCACTTATGTTGAGCTTTTAGAAACGACAGTAGAAACGATCGTTAAAGGATTTGAATTACAATGAGTATCTTAGTTGAAAATGTCTCTGTCACTTATAACAACGGGCACAGAGCCATCTTTGATGTTGACTTCCTACTTGAGCCCGGCACAATTTGCGGGCTCGTGGGCGTCAATGGGAGTGGAAAATCGACACTTTTCAAATCTATTATGGGACTCGTAAAACCCACACAAGGAAAAATCACTATTGAAGGAAGCCCCATCAAAGAGGCACTGAAAGCGAATAAAATTGCTTACGTGCCACAGACTGAGGAGGTAGATTGGCATTTCCCAGTATTAGTCGAAGATGTTGTCATGATGGGTCGTTACGGAAAAATGGGCTTCTTGCGTATTCCCTCTAAAAAAGACCATCAAATTGTTACCGAAGCGTTAGCGCGTGTCGATTTAACAGATTTTCGTAAAAGACAGATCGGTGAGCTATCCGGCGGGCAGAAAAAGCGCGTATTCTTAGCAAGGGCACTTGCGCAAGAGAGCCGTACTTTACTGCTTGATGAACCTTTTACCGGCGTCGATCTAAAAACTGAAGATAGTATCATTGAACTGCTCATTTCTCTTCGCAAAGAGGGCTATCTCATGTTAGTTTCAACACATAACTTGGGATCTATCCCGGAGTTTTGCGATCAAGTTATTTTGCTAAATCAAACCGTCCTTGCACAAGGCCCGACCGAAACCACCTACACGCAAGAGAATTTAACAAAAACATTTGGGGGTGTTTTACGCGCGATCTCCCTTAAAGGCGATCACCTTCATGACGATGATGATCCTCGTCATGTCACTGTCTTAACAGATGATGAACGCCCCGCTGTATTTTATGGCTGTGATAAAGTGCAAGATCTTAAAAAGACACGAGAGCATATCTGTCATCACCCTAACTGCTGTCAAAAGCAGCAAGAGAGGCTATAGATGAATGAGTTATTAGCATTTTTAATCGAACCTTTTCAGTACGAATATATGCTTAAAGCCATTATTATGTGTCTGCTCGTTGGCATTGTTTGTGCTTTTTTATCAACTTATCTCGTATTAAAGGGCTGGTCTTTAATGGGAGATGCGCTCTCGCACTCTGTCGTTCCGGGCGTTGCAGGTGCCTATGCACTCAATCTCCCCTACGCAATTGGCGCTTTCTTTACGGGAATTCTTGCCGCAATGGCAATGGGGCTTGTAAAGCATTTTACGAAACTAAAAGAGGACGCTATTATTGGCCTTGTCTTTAGCAGCTTTTTTGCGGTGGGTCTTATTATTGTGTCGCTCTATCCTATGCCGATCAACCTTAATTCAATTATTTTTGGGAATGTGTTAGGAATATCGGATGGTGATGCGCTTCAAGCCACCATCATTACAGTGATATCGCTCGTTATCCTGCTCGTCTATTGGAAGGATCTGATGCTACTCTTTTTTGATGAAGTACAAGCCTCCACCATTGGTATGCCTGTCTTATGGCTTAAAATACTCTTTTTTGGTCTACTAAGTGCTTGTGTTGTTGCGGCATTACAGACAGTCGGTGCTATTTTAGTCATTGCAATGGTGATAACTCCAGGTGCTACCGCTTATCTCTTAACAGATCGCTTTGGTGTCATGTTGATTCTCTCTGTGATCATCGGCGGCTTAACAAGCTTTATCGGCGCTTATGTTAGCTTCTTTTTACCCGGCGGAACAACAGGCAGTCTGATCGTTATTTTGCAAAGCTCGCTATTTATGCTCGCTTTTATATTCGCCCCTAAGCATGGGCAACTCGCAAAAGTGCGCGCCGCTAAAAAACATCGGAAATTAGCCGATCAAAGTGATGCGATCGCCCTTCAGGAGGTGCAATCATGATCAGTACTTTCTACACCCTCATTGTTGAACCTTTACAATACCCTTTTATGCAACAAGCCATGATAGGGGCGCTGATTGCCGGCGTCGTATGTGCCGTTCTCTCTTGCTACTTAGTACTCAAAGGCTGGGCTTTAATGGGAGATGCGATTTCTCATGCCGTGCTTCCCGGTATTGTTTTAGCCTTTATTGTTGGTATCCCACTTGTGATAGGGGCTTTTGCCTCAGGGCTATTTTGTGCCGTTCTAACGGGATATGTAAAAACCAATAGTCGCGTCAAAGAGGATGCTGTAATGGGAATTGTTTTCTCTGGTCTATTTGCTTTAGGCCTTTTTCTATTCTCATTTACAAAAACAGATCAGCATTTGACCCATATTCTTTTTGGAAATATTTTAGGGATTCTCCCAAGTGAATTACTCCAAATTGTGGTTATAGCGGCAATTACGCTGATTATCGTGATCCTTAAACGCAAAGATTTTATGCTCTATTGCTTTGACCCTGTTCAGGCGCAAGTATTAGGCCTTCCTGTAAAACTTCTGCATTATACATTGCTCATCTTGTTAGCACTTACGATTGTGGCTTCCCTACAAGCTGTGGGCGTTATTTTGGTCATCGCGATGTTGGTCGCACCTGGAATTATTGGTTTTCTTCTAACAAAGCGCTTTGCGATTATGATGATTATTGCGATCATTTCTGCACTGCTCTCCTCTTTTATGGGCGTTTTGATGAGCTTTCATATCGATGCAGATACAGGTCCTTGTATTGTCATCGCCCAAACAGCACTCTTTATCATCGCTTTTATCTATCATCACGTTAAAGGGCGAATAATTATTCATCGCAACAAAACGGCAAAGATAGCATAACTCAAAAACTGAGATGGAAAGATCAATATTCGCGCGGAAAATATTCGCCTATACAGGAAAACCCGATGAAATATACCCTCAGTATTTTCATCGGGTTTCTTTATGCATCCCCAAAAAATTCTATTAAAAACGGCTACCTAAATCGTTGTGCGATCATGACGCCTAACAGAGACATTCCGCCCCCCACAAAGTGATATGTTTCCAAACTCTCATGCAAAACGATCACCGAGATTAACGCCGTAAAAAGTGGCGACAGATTCATAAAGAGTGATGTTTTATTCGCCCCTAATCTCGCAACGCCTTGAAGCCATAAGAATGGCGCAATTACAGATGCCGGAATACCCGCAAAAAGAATTAAGCCCACATTTTCAAGCGTGATCGCACGGTTCGTTGCAAACATAAATAGCGGGATTAAAATAATGACGCCAAAGATCACCTGCCAATATAGCGCTTGCCATGATGATAGCGGAATTCGCCACTTCATCGTGAGCACTCCGTAAAGTGCATAAGCAAGTGCCGCAACCAGCATCATTAACTCGCCCTTTCCAATGCCGACTTCTAATAATACACTGGGGCTACCACTACTAATCAGCCATGCGATCCCGAAAAATGAGAGCGCGCTTCCGATCACAAGCCCTTTTGTAATCGGGGTTTTCAAAATAATCAGACTTAAGATAATCGTCAAAAGGGGAATCAGTGAAACAAAAATCCCGATCATTGTCGCAGAGATCGTATAAGCGGCATAATAAGCAAGGCATTGATATAATGCCATTCCTAAAAAGCCTAAAAAACAGAGTTTGCCCAAATGCGGTTTAATTTTCGCCCAATTTTTAATTGATCCCCGTAGACAGAAAGGCGTCAATACTAAAAGTGCGACCACCCAACGATAAAACGATATCGTCTCAGGTTCGATGACACCCGTTGATAGCTTATTCACAACAGCATTCATTGCCCAAAGGATTACTGCAAAGAGCGGATACAGTAACGCGGTTATTCTCATAATTTCATCCTAAATATCTTATTCATCCAACAAAAATAAATTACGCAACGATTGTCGTCTCGTATTTTCATTGCTTATTATAGTTCTGTCTGATAAAAGATATATAACGAAATACAGACACACTTTTAGGCAACTCGGACAATCCCGAGGGTCGTATGACAATATAACAGGAATTCATAGAATAAAAGCGAATGCGCTCTCCATTTTCCTCCTCAAATGTACTGACCTTCCTATGATTTATGCGCTTTAGAACAGGTAAATACAACAATGGTTCAACAAATTCCCCTCCAAGAATTTCTTCACCATCCTAACCGCTTGATTATGCTCATCGATGAAAATATAAATGGTGCGGCAGAATATCAATCACACTCTCATGAGTGGGGACAGATGATCTTTGTCAATTATGGCGTTATCACCCTTGAAATTAAAGGTGAGCGCTTTATTTCCCCGCCCGGTTTTGCTATATGGATTCCCCCTAACTCTGAACATACCTGTTATAGCAGACATGCTGCGGGATTTCGCTCTATTAATATTTGTGAACAAGCGGCGAAAAAACTCCCTCAATCACCCTCTCTGATTCGGCTTTCTCCCATTGCGCTTGCCATTATAGATGACTTTTTTGCCAGAAAAGTTTATCTTCCTGAAAGCGATCGTGATTATCGCCGGTCTTTAGTCTTTATTGATGAGCTGCAAGATGCCATGATCGGCCACACCTATTTACCAAGCTCAGATCACAGACTACTTAAACCCATATTAATCGAGTTAGAATCCGCCCCCTCATTACGCTTCACTCTCAAAGAGTGGGCTGAAAAAGTCTTTAGCACAGAGCGAACGCTTGCTAGACACTTTCAGAAAGAGTTAGGGATGAGCTTCAATGAGTGGTGCATGCGGCTTCGATTTATTCATGCATTATCTCTATTAGAAGCCCAAATGACTGTCGAGGAGATTGCCTTTTCTGTCGGTTATAAATCGGCTTCTAGCTTTATCACCATGTTTCAAAATATAGCTGGCACAACGCCCGATCGCTATCGGCAGATACATATATCACCTATTAATATCTAATTATAAATTCATCCAATGTAATATCGCATGTCTCATAACTAAAAAAAGACATCGTAAATAATTCAATCACTATCTTGAATTAACGTACCCGACCCGCTTATAGTAAAATTTATGAATCCTTTTCATCCCTTCTCTGCGCATCTTAATCAATCAATAATAAGCATTAATATAATAAACTAGTTACTTTAAGGATCATCAATATGGAATACCAAGCGCGCTATCACAGCATTACGCCAGAAACTTATATCCAATTGCGAGTACAATCAGGTCTCTCTGCTAAAACAACACAAGCGGCTACGATTGGCTTGGCAAACTCTTTATGCATTGTTGCACTCATTGAGGTCAATTCCGGCAATATTATTGGCATGGGGAGATTGATCGGCGATGGTGGTTGTCATTGTCAAGTGGCGGATATCTGTGTGCTTCCTGCATATCAAGGCAAAGGCTTAAGTAAGCTGATCATGCAAAAAATTACAGAATATATTGATCAACATATTCCTGACTCTTGCTATATCAATCTTATCGCAGATGGAACGGCTTATAAGCTTTATGAGAAATATCGCTTTAAAGAAGTATATCCGGCCTCACGCGGCATGGGCTATGTGTTAAAAAAGTAACGCTATGCTTCATCAATGGTAAAAAAGGGGCTGTCGCCCCTCTATGAATATATTATATATCATCGTGAATTTAGATACGTTTAGCCATTCTAAAGCGCTTAATCTTTTTCGGCGCCTCCCCATCTTCATAATACTCAATGGTATAACCGGTTAATGCATAAGCAATTGCAATGAGGGGGCTCAATAAACATAAAAAGGTATACGGCAAGTAATCAAATGTCGCAACACCTAATGTCGTTGCCATAAAGGCACCGCATGTATTCCAAGGGATTAAAGGTGAGGTCATTGTTCCTGAATCTTCCAATGTTCTAGAGAGTACCTTCCCTTTAATGCCGCGTTTACGATACTCTTCTGCATACATTCTCCCAGGAATAATGATCGACATATACTGATCACATCCCACAATATTACCCGTAATACAGGTAGCGACCGTCGCAATAATCAAACTTTTGGTTGTCTTAGCTAATTTAACAATATTCATAACAATCGTTTGGAATATTCCCGTAAACTCTAGGATTCCCCCAAAACACATGGCAATAATCACTAAAGAAACGGTTGAAAACACCGATACAATGCCCCCATTATTCAACAGCTCGCTCAAGGTCCCATTCGCCGTTTCGATTGTATAACCATCATAAAGTGCACCCATCACAAAACTAGGCTCCGCACCTTGCACAAATATCGCACAAAACACCCCTAAAATAGAGCCGATCATCAACCCCGGAAATGCCGGTATTCTAAAGATCATCACCATAATGATAGATGCAGGGACTAGCAATAACCACGGAGAGATCACAAATAACGCCTTGAGATCCTCTCGTAATGTGAAATTCGTTGCGGCGGTATTCGTCATATCTGCAGTCATGGTAAAGCCTAAAATCGTAAATAAAATCAGGGAAATCACGAGCGCGGGGATCGTGGTATAGAGCATATAGCGAATATGCTCAAATAGATCTACGCCTACAATTCCCGGTGCAAGGTTTGTGGATTCTGATAAGGGAGATATTTTATCCCCAAAATAAGCCCCTGAAATCACCGCTCCCGCGACCATCTCTGGCGGAATACCAAGCCCAAAACCAATCCCCATAATCGCAATGCCAATGGTGCCAGCAGCCGTCCAGGCATTACCCGACGCAATTGAAATGATGCAGCAGATCGCACATGCTGCAACTAGGAAGTACGCAGGATTCAGTAGGTTTAAACCGTAATAGATGAGCGTCGGAACAATACCGCCAGCAATCCATGAGGCAATAATCGTTCCAATCACAATTAAAATCACAATCGCTTGTAATGCCAAACGAATCGCATCAAGCATACCTGTTTCAATCGCTTTCCACTTAAAACCAAGACGCATCGCGACTAAAATCGCTACACAAACACTTAACAACAAGGGGATATGCGGACTAACATCCCACATAAAAATACCGACAACCAACGAGATCATCATAAATACAATCGGAATTAATGCTTCTACTAAATTGGGTGTTTTTGTTGAAATAGATTCAACGGAAGAGACTTCAAAACTCATTTTTTATTTTCCTCATAAGTTTAAAATAGGAGGAGGAAACCTATCTGCATACGACTACGCTAACTGTATTTATCAATACAACCAGATATTCATAGATCAAAAGAGAGATAGTGCCCAACAACATTCACTAATCAGCAACAAACAAGAATGATGGACCACTTACGCCAAAATAAAAAGAGTGAAAAAAGGTGCAGTAAGTGAAGAATAATTAACGGTGAAGACGTTGCTTTAGTGCGTGAAGTTTATCATAAATTTTATAAATCGCGATTTTTTTATCAACAAGCATAAACTTTATACAATTAGTGCCTATATCTCACCATTAATAATGGCAGTAATAGTGGTTCATGATAATATTAAAATGTTTATCAAAAGATCCTGCAACGATTTTATCAGCAGCTTTTGATATATCTATATGATTGGCTCCGCAGAGTAGCATTTATGGCAAGATCATTGATTTTCATTTCCCTCTTTAGCGTATGATAAAGCAGAACTGAAAGGCAATTATTTTTCTAATGCTTACTGTTTTCTGCGCCTATTATCTATTAATAAAAAGGTTTGAGATGAAAGTAAATAAATCGCCCTCTGTACTTGGCGGCGCAACGATTGCAGCAGGTACGATGATTGGCGCGGGAATGTTAAGTTTACCGATTGCTTCAGCGGGAATGTGGTTTGGCTGGACAGCGGTTATCATGTTATTAACGGTGTTTTTTATGTTTATCACCGCGGAGCAAATTTTAGAGGTCAATCTTAACTATAAACCCGGCGCGAGCTTTGATACTTTAGTCAAAGATAATCTCGGCAATGTATGGCGGATCGTCAATGGTTTTTCTGTGGCATTTGTGCTCTATATTTTACTCTATGCCTATGTCGTAAGCTCTGGGTCTGTAATCTCCAATACACTTGAGAAAAACTTAGACATTGCGTTACCTCGATACCAATCCTCCTTGATTTTTGCCCTACTTTTCACAGCGATTGTCTGGTGGAGTACGAGAGCGGTGGATAGACTCTCTACAGTGCTCATGATCGGGATGTTTATTACACTCTTTGCAGCAGTTACAGGTCTGCTAGGGCAAATTGAAGTCCCGCGTCTCTTTGAACCGAGTGGTGAGAATCGTTATGCCATTTATGCCTTTGCAAGCTTACCCTTTTTCCTCACATCTTTCTGTTTCCACGCAAGTGTTCCAAGTTTTGTAAAATATTATGGAATTGAGGGCAGTAAAATCCGCAAAGCCATTATATGGGGCATGATTATTACATTTGTCTTCTACCTTGCATGGATGATCGCGATCATGGGCTCTATTGATCGTATTGCTTTTCTCAGTAAAGGCAAAGATGAAGTTTCTTGGTTACTTAACCAAGTCAATGCAAGCCAATTTGCAGGTCTTGCCCTGCGCTTTTTCGCTTTCTTCGCGGTTGTGACATCGTTCCTAGGTGCGGGGCTTGGACTTTTTGACTATATTGCCGATCTATTTAAGATCGATGATAGTCATAAAGGTCGTTTTTTAACGGCAGTGATCACATTCTTACCTCCGATGATTTTAGGTATGATTTTCCCCAATGGCTTTGTACTTGCCATCGGTTACGCAGGTCTTTTTGCGGCTATTTGGTCCGTGATTGTTCCAGCGGCAATGGTGCTCAGCTATCGTAAGCGCGCCGCAAAAAATGGGCAGAAAATTACTTTCCGCGCACTCGGCGGCAAATTTATGCCCTACATTATTATTATCTATGGGCTAGTGGCGATCATCTCACACTTACTAGTAGAAGTGTTCGATGTGCAGGTACTGAATTTCTTTCAATAAAAAAACATCAAAATATCAAAGTGTTATCCATATTTAGCTGAGCGGTAACGGAAAATGAAAAGGACCCTTTCGGGTCCTCTCTTTTGTCTATTAATACGCTTACAAAAATAATTTATAAGGGAGATACGTTGATGTTACGGCCACTTCCGACCATACGTACTCTTTGTCCTGCATGGAAAGTCGAAATATCTTGTTTTTGAACAACCGCAATTGTTTGTCCACTATCTGTTTTGATGTCAATTTCAACACCTTGAACTCTATCAACGCCTTGCTGAACCTTACTCCCCGCAGCTCCCCCTGCAATTGCACCTACCGCAGTTGTAATATTACGACCACGGCCTCCGCCGATTGCGTTCCCTAATACACCCCCTAATACAGCACCGGAGATCGTACCGAGAGTTGAATCATCACCCGCTTGAATAGTGATAGGACGTACGCCTACAACAGTGCCATAAGAAACAGATTGTACTGTTTTAGCCTGATTCCCCTTATACACATCACCTGAAAGAGTACTTGTATTAGTACAACCTGCAATTGCTAAAACAGCTACGCCTATGATTGCTAACTTTTTCATTTAAATCCTCATCTTGTTTGAGTTTGGGTAGAAATCTTGCTGATTGAAACTACTTCAACATATATTCATTCAATTATCTTAGGCATATTATAAATTATATACTCGCATGATACCAATCATATTATAAAAACCAAGCGCATAGCGAGTATTTACCAAGTTGAGTTCGGCAGCGACTACGCCTCATTTTTGAGTTTGACAAGTCGTAATATCTTTCCCTAATCTCGCGAATCTCGGTAAGCCCAGATCTGTGTAACCATTATGAAGATAAGGAATGTTAAACCCTACCTCTGGCGGCGCAGCTCTTTGAGAATCAGTCAGCCCTGAACCTAAGTTAAACCGCTTTATATCTTCATCTATCAGCGTTTCAACAATTAAAGCACCGACTTTTCCTTCATACTTGCCCTTGCCTTTCGTATATCCCACAACCACAGCACAACCTTCGTCAATATGTTTCACTTTGAGCAGTTGATCATGCCGAATAAAGGGCTGATAAAGCGCATCTTCATAATGCAACATTAAACCCTCTCCCCCTATTTTGATCACTTCAGCCAATTGTTGATCGAGCGCCTCGAGATCTGTTATGCGTATTTGTGGGATCATCTGAACATGGGGACTATTATCGGCTAAAGTTGGAATATAATTTTGCATCAAGGCGACACGGTCTTTAAAAACAGCTTTTGATTCAGGAAGATCAAAAATTTGGTATGTAACCTCACCCCACAGTGGATCATCTACATCCGCTCTCGCAATTAAAGCAGATATCTCCTGAAATCGACCTCTTCCCAACCAAATTTCGCCATCAAGCGGCACATCTCCAAGACTCTCTATAAACCAAAGCGGCGTGACAATGGCATAGCCTTGCCGGGAAAACAGTGTTTTTCCATCCCAATATCCCCGTATACCATCCATCTTCTCACTCACAAAATATTGCCCGATATCCAGAGATCGTTTTCGTCCCGGGGTTAAGCTTTTCCCATGTTGTAATGGCATCGCAAATACAGCAGAAATAAGTAGGCTAACCACGATACTGAGCTGCATCAATAAATATCTAAATTTTAAAGGGAGGGGAAGAATAAAACCGTCTCTTGACTCACCGCGCACACCCATTAACACCCTCTCTTTTTGAATAAAAATAGGATGATTCTGATTCAATAGATACATACTTAAAAGCCTCCTATCGTAAAACCCAAAAGGTAATAGTAGGAGGCTTTTAAACAAACCGGTCAATAGGGGTAAAAATAGAGATCTTACTCCCCACATTCCTTTTGATATTCAGGTACTTGAAGACTGATTTAACACCAATTATCCCCTGCTCAATAACAGGTAGTAATGCGTAATAACTATATACTAATCTAACTGCGCATCAATTTTTCGAATCGGAATATTGAGAATTAATAAGACGCCGCCGACCACAACCAGCGCAATAATGACCGTAGAGAAGATACTCGGAAGATCTCCAATTGTTTCAGGATGAACATTCCCTCCGACTTTTGAAGCAATTAAATTCCCCAACGAAAGCGATGCAAACCACAATCCCATGATCTGTCCACGAATCATTTTAGGCGCAATTTTAGTCATAATAGAGAGACCAACAGGACTTAAACAGAGCTCTCCAAAGGTTAAAAAGAGCATACAAGCGATCATCCAAGAAGGAGATGCAAGCGCATCACCGCTCACCACTAATTTACTGGCATAATAGAGACAAAGAAAGCCAATCGCTGCAAAGAAAAGCCCAAAAGCAAATTTAGTGATACTGCTCGGCTCGATATGATAACGATTCATCAATGGCCATAGCGCGGCAAAAAGCGGTGCAAATAGAATAATGAAAATAGAGTTTACTGACTGAAACCATTCTGTGGGGACTTCATAACCGAAAATATGGCGATCAGTATAACTATCCACAAATAGATTCATAGATGTCGGCTGCTGTTCAAACGCTGACCAGAAAAATGCCGATGCTACAAATAAGATTAAACAGATAATGAGTTGAAAGCGCTCTTTTTTGGTCAATTTTGCAAAGAAAAACAGGCCGAGAAAGTAGCCTATCACAGATATCGCAATGATCACTGTTGTATAATCGACAATTACAATTGGTGAAAAGGGAATGACTTCTAAGCTCACGCCTGCAAATACCAAAATTAATAGCGCTAACAATCCAAATATCCAATTTTTGGTACCGCGGGAGACATGCTTCGGTGCACCCCAGCTTTTTTCAATATTCTCTGCTTTGGCAAACTGATCCATTTGCGGCATCGCTTTGCTGCGAAATACAATCAAAGCAATCAACATTCCGATCCCTCCGACCGCAAATCCGGCATGCCAACCAAATTCCTTATTTAAAATACCGCCAATAATCGGTGCTAAAAAGGCCCCCAAGTTGATTCCCATATAGAAGATTGAAAATCCACTGTCCCGACGATGATCACCCTCTTTATAAAGCATGCCGACAATCACTGAAATACAGGTTTTAAAGAGTCCTGAGCCAATCACGATCAGAATTAACCCCAGATAAAAGAAATGGACCGCAAGCCAAGCCGAAAGTGCGATAGAGAGGTGCCCAAGGGCAATAATAATCGAGCCATACCAAACGCTCTTTTCTTGTCCCAGCCAATTGTCGGCGATCCAGCCTCCGGGTAGCGCGGCTAAATAGATAGCCCCGCCAAAGATTCCTACAATTGCCGAAGCTGTCACCGTATCAATACCTAATCCATTATTCGTAACAGTAGCGACCATAAATAAGATGAGAATCGGACGTATGCCGTAAAAGGAGAAGCGCTCCCACATCTCCGTAAAAAAGAGAGAACTTAAGGGTTTAGGATGCCCAAAGAATGCATTATCTAGGGTTTTAACTTTTGCCATTTGATCGCCTTTATCTGTAAATAGCCATTCATTACGTTCTCTTGATGAGAGAAGAATATGACTATTTTGATGGAAGTACACTAATGTAAAGCGCACTAATCAATATAAAAATTTTCTGTAGGAAACAGACTACCACGATGAGCTTCAAAACCAAGTGAATCACCGCATAAAAAACTCTCAAATACCCGAATCAAAAACACCCGTAATCGAGAGATCTCGGTTACGGGTGTTTTTATGATTCAAACTACAATACTTTCCTATTTAAATCAGCCTACTAACCAATGGGTTCAAAATAATCGATAATCAGCTGAAGATTGCGATTTCCACGCCATTCATTCACATCTAACTTGAAAGCACAATGGATTTCTCGCACATTATCGACGAGTTGATGCGCTTGAAAGAATGCCATACCATCAAAAGTGATGGAACTATTGCGCATCTTTAAAGTAAACTTTAAATGCGTGCCTTTTAAAATACGATAATCCAGCACTTCAAAAGCATCATCAAATACAGGGGCTGGGAACTGTTGCCCCCAAGGATAGGCAAGCTTAATCTCATCCGCAAAGCGAAGAGTGTAACCTGTCGCCGGCAAGGCGCCATCACTATAGATCTTTTGACTTAAAAGCTCATCTTGGTGCGGCAAGGTCTGCATATAGCGTGCGATTTCCAGCTCCATTGCTACTTTAAAGTCTGTGAGATTATCTTCATAGAGCGATAGGCCCGCCGCCATTGCATGCCCACCAAATGTCTGAATTAACCCGGGATTATCGCGTGCCACATTACTCATCAAATCTCGCAAATGAATCCCTTTAATAGAGCGCCCTGAACCTTTCAACAACCCTTCATTATCATAGGCAAAGATGAATGTTGGACGGTAATATTGCTCTTTAATACGAGAAGCGACAATCCCTGTAATCCCCTGGTGCCAGGATTCATCGTATAAACAGATTGACAATGGTACCGCTTCCGCCTCTAAGGATATGGCAGCTAAAATGCTATCTGCGGTTTCTCGCATCTCATGCTCAATCGTTTTACGCTCCTCATTCATTGAAAAAAGCGCATTTGCAATCGCAAGCGCTTCTTCCATTTGATTGGTCAAGAGGAGTTCAATACCGACTTGCATATTATCTAAACGCCCAGCTGCATTTAATAGCGGTGCAACACCAAAGCCAATATCACTCGTTGAAAGCGTCTCTTTTTTGCGATTAGAGACATCTATTAATGCTTGAATACCCGGAATCATAATTCCTTGGCGCATACGTAATAAGCCTTGATGCGCTATTTTACGATTGTTTGCATCTAGTGGTACCAAATCAGCGATCGTTCCGAGCGCTACAATATCTAGATATTTCCCTAAATTCGGGGCAACACGATCACCAAAATAACCGATGTCTGTTAGTTTTGCACGAACACTCAGTAATACATAAAAAATAACGCCAACGCCCGCTAATGATTTACTCGGAAATTCATCCCCCTCGAGATTCGGATTCACAATCGCATTGGCGTTTGGCAATATTTCTGGTGGTAGATGGTGATCGGTAACAATCACATCAATACCATGCTCACGCGCTAAAGCGACCCCCTCGATATTGGAAATCCCATTATCTACCGTAATTAAAAGATCGGGAGAATCACGTAATATCTTCTGCACTAATGAGCGAGATAACCCATAACCATCTAAAATTCGGTGTGGGACAGTATAGCGCACATTATTAGCACCAAATTCTTGTAGTACTCGCATTGCGAGCGCAATACTTGTTGCACCATCAACATCATAGTCACCCACGATTAAGATATCTTTATCCGCACAAATTGCCTCAACAATCATAGTTGTTGCAGCTTCAATATTGCTGAGACTATGAAAGGGGTAAAGTCCCCTTAAGGAGAGATCAAGTGCGCTTTCATCCTCAATCGTACGATTTTTTAAAACTGCCTGTAAAAGTTCAGAATACTGTGTCGCACTATAATTATTTTGCGGCGCTCTACGAACAATTTTCATTGCTTATACCTTCTCAATTAAAAAAGTATAGACATCATCTTCAACGCTAAAATCGAGGAGTTTATGATGCGTTCGGATTAAATAGGCTTTAAAATCGACCTCAGAGTGAGGGTCCGTTGCCATCACCCGAATAACATCTCCCGGCGCCGCTTTCATTAAAGCTTGTTTAGTCTTTAGAATCGGCATGGGGCAATTCAACCCTTTTAAATCCAATTCCATTGCCACATCTCTATTTTCAAGCGTATCTTTCATTATGTATACTCCACTCTTTTAATCTTTGATAACAATCTATAAAACACTCGGCATGATATTGCTAAATTTCTATATCGTTATGTTATTATTGCCTCTTTCTGCTTAATCTACTTTAAAATTAAAGGTTTCAGCTGAAATCGTATAAGCCATCACGATCGCGTCTTCGCGTCCATTGATATTGCATGGATAATACCCTTTGCGTATCCCCACTTGATTAAAGCCCATTCGGTCATATAATCTGCGCGCGGGGGCATTACCTTCCCTAACTTCTAAGAAGATAGTTGTCAAATCATGCGTATCGCCGAGTGCGATTACTTGCTCTAATAAATAGTGCCCCAATCGCTTCCCATGATGGATGGGATCCACGGTAATATGCAGTAAGTGTCCTTCATCGAGCACTATTGAAACAAATGCATAGCCAATGAGCTGATCTTCCAGCAATAATTTCATCCGCACTGTTTTTTGATGAAAAACATCCTCAATCTGCTGCCTATTCCAAGGCACAGGATAGGCTCTATTTTCAATCTCTAAAATTGTATCGATATCTGCCATCGTTGCAGGTTCAATCTTTAATAAGCGAAAAATATCCTCATTAAATTGATGTGCCATTGTTTCTCCTTGATCGCTGAAATGCGATTCTTTTCATTTATCTGTACTCGGAATATCACCTCAATAGATGATGAGTTTTATCTAAAGCGAGTATTAAAACAGATGTGGATTTTAATTAAGCGAGTTGTTTACGCAAGAATTTTAAATCTTGCCAAAAATTTGCTTTCAATCGAGAGTTTTTTGCATATACCTTCGGAGAATGGGAAATCACAACCGGATATTCGGCCCCCTCTATTGCGATAATATGCTTTTCCAATCGTAAAGTTTCAAACGGGAGCTCTTTCTGTAACAGAAACTTCACGGAAGTTCGCCCTAAGAGAAAAATAACTTGCGGCTTTACTTCTTCAATTTCACGTTTTAAGACTTGAAAACATGCATGCCATTCTGCATCGCCTACATCTCGGAGCTCCGGTGGTCTACATTTGATAAAAGGCGTAATGTAGAGATCTTCCGGCATTAATCCAACAGCGCTTGTCGCTTGAAAGAAAAATGACTCGTCATTACGATCCAGTACTTGCCCCTGGAACATCTCTTCTTTCAGCGGGATATCCGTAATGACCATCACTGGCGCATTTTTCGACTGCCTTGGCAATGTCACTTTATGCCGTGCTTGTGAAAACTCACAACCTAAGCAAGATGCAATCGCCGCACCAAATGCGGGCGAAAAGATAGATTCTTCGACTGCGTAATGAAAAGGTTTAATCTCAAACTTCGGTTTGACAGCAATCGCTTCAGCCGCTTTCGGATTCACATTGACTCGGAGCCCTTCTGTTACGCCTTTTAATTGCTGAGAAAAACGATCAACATCAATATGACTATTAGCAGCAAAATTAGGACTCTCAATGGCTTCATTCGCCACTCGCTCACGAGGCGCACCATAATCAACAGCCTGATGCGCCGCCGCTAAATGATGACCCCGAGATTGTGCTTGTGCATCTACATCCGTATCTACCACTTGCGCTGCATCATGAGATTTTTGTAAGCGTGCATTGTCCCGAGCAACTGTCAGATCTTCCTGCTTGCACCAAGCCTGGATTCCTAACAATTTCAGATATTCAGCTTGTCTTACATCCATCTATTACTTCCTCAACTCAGTAATAAACTAAATTAACGTCCTCGTTAATTTAGCTTATATGATGTTTATATCATTTTATAGCGTCTCTCGATTTTGATAATCAACATCGATCAAACCTATTACTTTTCAATTTCGTCAATCCCGGTATCAATTGTAGCTTCAGTTTTTTCAGTGACTTTCCCCTGACCTCTTGGCGGTTTTTCACTATTTTTCAATTGGCGTTTTTTACGTCCGCGAAAAATTAAATACACAGGGCCAGAAAGACCATAGAGCGACAAGACGATAAAGATTGCTTGCCCAGGAAATCTCACAACACAGAACGCTAAAATACCGAGCGCTAAAACGAGTAATACCCACATAAAAAATGGTACCGGATTTTGTGATTTGATCTCTTTAAAACTAAAGAATTTCACATTCGTGACCATCATCAGTCCCGCATAAAGCGTAATGAAGAGTGCAGCATATTCTCTCACAGGACTCGTGATTTCAACATTTTCCCCAAACCACACAAAACCAACGACAATCGCCGCAGCTGTCGGGCTTGGCATACCGATAAAAAAGCGTTTATCCACTTTCCCAATTTGCACATTAAATCGCGCTAATCGAAGCGCCGCACATGCTAAATAGATATAAGCTACAAACCATGAAAAACCACCGATGAAACTAAAATGACTCTCTTTTAAAGCCCATAAATAGATAATTAATGCCGGTGCAATCCCAAATGAGATGAGATCTGATAAAGAATCATACTGCTCGCCAAATGCACTGGAACTATTCGTCATTCTGGCAACGCGCCCATCAAGACCATCAAAAATCATGGCAATAAATACTAAGATCGCAGATTGTGTAAATGTTTGAGTCGTATCGCCTGCATTTGCACCATAATGAGCATCGAGCGCTGTTAAAATTGCTGCAAATCCGCAAAGCATTGACGCCGTTGTGATCAAGTTTGGTAATACATAGATCGCATTGCTCTTTTTATGCTGAGCCTTGCTATTCTCTTTTTGTTCAATCATTTTTATTAGTCACCAAAAATAAGTAAGTTGTTATTATACCACCCCTCCCCATTTAATTAACCTGTAGTTATTTTATAAAGCACTTTTTGTGCGCTTTCGGCAGAGAATATAGGCGATAAACCTACTTCAAACATTGATACAACGACTTTAAATCTCATTGCATGGAGTTCGTTCAATCAATCAATCAATCAATCACATACTATGAATCATCCCCTTTATCGTATAGCAATCTGAAGATCCCTTCATTAATCTAATACTGACTTGAATAAACATGCTTACCTATGCACGGAAGTTTCCCATTTGTTTTCATCAATTTTTAGTATGATACAGTCAATATATACTTTTAATCGACAATGATCTTTGGGTGTCTCAATAGCAATCTCAATAGAAAATTAAACAGGAACTTCAATTATGTCAGGAAAAACAACGATCTCTCTTATCCTTGCTATGGCTGATAATGGCACAATAGGCCATAACAATGCACTTCCATGGCATCTTCCGAATGACCTAAAGTTCTTTAAAGAGAGCACCATGGGTAAGCCCATCGTTATGGGGCGAAAAACATATGAGTCTATCGGTCGGCCCCTCCCAGGACGCATGAATATTGTAATCTCACGAACGCTTGATACATTTGATATTCCAGGATGTCTCGTCTTCGATTCACTGAATGACGCAATTGCACATATTGAAAATACCCTCGTTTCACCGGAGATCATGATTATGGGGGGTGCACAGATCTATCATGAAGCGTTACCCTTGATGAACCGTCTCTATCTTACCCATGTCCATGCAGATGTGGATGGCGATACAAAAATGCCAGCATTTAACTTTGAAAATGCGACTTTAACATTTGAGGAAAGACATCAAAAAGATGCAAAAAATGCGTATGATTACACATTTGAAGTATGGGATTTTCAATAGTGGATATCAATAAGATCTATCAATATTCAATATAAATTCTCAGATCTTGCTTTAAAAAAGGCGCTCCCTACTTTAAAATAATTGTCAAAGAAGCGTCGCGATAGAGCTCGCCTCTTTGAAACTACAGATTATCACCTAAAACATAAGAGCATAAAACATACCGATGAATAATCACCGTACCCCAAAATCAGGTCTTCACTACTTCTTTGAAGGTTTTAATATCATGATGAAGCCCGGATTAAAACGCTTTGTTTTTCTCCCTATTCTCATCAACATCCTCATTATTGGCGGCGCATTTATTTGGTTGTTTTTTAAAGTCGATACTTGGGTTGATTACATTCTTGGCTTTTTGCCAGGGTGGTTACATTGGTTAAGCTACATACTTTGGCCGATTATTTTAGTTTCAATCGTCCTCATCTTTAGCTACTTCTTTAGTACGCTCGCCAATATTATCGCTTCACCTTTTAATGGTTTATTGGCTGAAAAAGTGGAGGAGGAGTTATCGGGTATTCCCCCAAAAGAGATGCCTTGGAGTGATTTTGTAAAGGATATTCCGAGAATGATCAAGCGGGAATTTGTCCGTTTAGGCTATTCTCTTCCCCGTATGCTGTTACTTTTGATTATCTCGTTCATTCCCATTATTAATATTGTCTCCCCTATCTTGTGGTTTTTATTTGGTGCTTGGATGATGGTCATTCAATATTGTGACTATGCATTTGATAACCATAAAATCTCTTTTACAGATATGAAAGATCGGCTGAAAACAGACCGTCTCAACAACATGCCCTTTGGTGCACTTGTTTCAATATTGACAATGATTCCTATTATTAATCTCTTTATTATGCCCGCATCCGTTTGTGGTGCAACGGCTATGTGGGTTGATCGCTATCGCCCTCATCATATTCAGAATTAATCAGCCTGACGAATCAATCTACTTTACATTGTTATGGCCGTAGCTGATTTCGGGCAATATTAAATATAAGTAAGTATTCACGAGGAGATGACCTTTCAGAGTTATGATCAAACGTATAAATGAGACTCAAGAGATAAAATCAAATACAAAGTCAAAACAGACGGGATTAACGTCTGATTCGATTGATACACTCTTATCGGATCGTCATTGTGCTTGGTGCTTACAAAATACAGATCATAAACTCCATGAGGCACATCGGGTCAGGCGCAGCATTTATCAGTGTCAATCTTGCAAAAATTATACGCTGCCCTGCCGTTTTTGTGAAAACATGGCAAAAGGGGCAACGCAAAACACCATTAAGGACTTTTTCCGCTGGGATAACGAACGCTGCGCCCTTCATGATGGTAGCATTCAAACCCTCAACCCCAAGACCCATATTCTCTCTGATATCACCGAATATAAATCCCTATTAAACGAAGAGAAAAGCCCTCTTTCAGTAGGTAATATTGTGGGTAAATATCTACTTAGTGAGTATTTCGATGACGATGATCGCTTTGATATCATTAAACTCACGAAAAATAATGATTCAGCTCTACCCCATTCACATTCGGCACCACTTAATAGAGTGATTGTCATTAATGGTTTTTTAAAAGAGAAAGATAAAATTTTTCAAGACTGGCTCAAAGCATATGATGAAATTCCTGACCATACGGAGCTTTATGGGCTCACTTGGGCATCAAAAACAATGGGCGATTTCACGAAGAGTTTTCTATCCCCCAAGTTAACCAATATTGTCTCGAAAAAGCTACTCCTTGCACAGATCGTCTATTCTGTGGCAACAAATCCTTGGCACGTTTCCATGAAAAAAGCAGCAGATGCAGGGACATTGCTAGGGAATATTTTACTCCACACGCACGGGGAGCCTTTCACACTGATTGCCCACTCTCTGGGCTGTCGGGTCATCTATTACGCGCTTGAATTATTAAAGTATCATCCGCACATCAAAGTGAAAGATATTATTCTTCTCGGTGGCGCTGTTGGAAATGAGACGAAGGATTGGGAAGAGATCGCACAATGCATTCAGGGGAAAATCTATAATTGCCATTCAGATAATGATGATACGCTACATAAACTCTATAATGCCGCAACATTAAAACTTAGTCGCCCGATAGGCTACTACCCCATTCAGAGTGATCATTCGAATATCATCAATGTTGACTGCACCGATCTAATTGCTGGTCACCAGGCTTGGAAAGATCAATATCTTGCAATTTACAAACGGATTTCAGCACTAGCGGTATGGCAACAGGATCACCCATAGTTTCATTTGCTATCTGATCATGCATTAACTAATGCAAAATTTTAAGTATGAAAAATGCCTAAGGACTCTCCTTAGGCATATATTGACTATCTACTAATCACAAGCAATAGCTTGTCATAACACTGATGAAACTACATCTCACCACTTAATGTGACTAAAATTTTTGCCTGTGTCTTATCATTAACAAGCGTTTCAAAGCCTTCCGCAACAATCTCTTCTAAAGTGATTTTCTTGGTAATAATTGAAGTGACATCTAATTGTCCTGTTCCCATTAACTCAATCGTTTCACGGAAACTCGATGGTGAGTAGGCGATCGACGAAGTCACTTTCACTCCTGTATTAATGAGCGACATTGGATGCCATGTAATTGGATTTGCAAAGATTGATACAATAACAACCATGCCACGTGGTTTTGTAACGCTAATGGATTGCTCTACTGTTTTTTGAACACCCGCAACTTCAAAAGTCACATCTACACCGCGAGGTACAATTTTACGAACAGCTTCTACTGCATCTTCTTTACCCGAATTCACAACATGCGTTGCCCCAATTGCTTTTGCCATCTCAAGGCGTGATTCAGAGAGATCTAGGGCAATAATCGTTGTTGCACCTGCCGCTTTCGCTGCCGCAATCGTCACTAAGCCAATGGGACCGGCACCAAAGATTGCAACACTATCCCCTAAGCGTAAACTGCCTTCTTTCACTGCTTGTACCGCTACTGCTGTTGGCTCAATCAGTGCTGCAGTTTCAAGTGAAAGCGTTTCAGGTAGTGCATATACTGCTGATTCTGGTACATTCGCAAAATCTGCAAAACCGCCATCACAATGAAGCCCGATAAAGCTAAAACCGTCATAAATATCATCGTACTCACTGCGTTGTCCATGTGTTAAAGTTGGGTTCACAGAAACACGATCACCGACTTTAAAACGCGTTACATTGCTACCGACCGCTTCAATAATACCTGAGAACTCATGTCCCATTGTCAAAGGCGCTATGCCACCTGCGAGCAGATCTTCTTTTTCAGTGGGGATAAATACGGGTCCTTCAGCATACTCATGTAAGTCACTCCCACAAATACCCGCCCAAGCAACTCGAATCGTCACTTCATTATCTTTTAATGCTTTAAGCTCACGATCAACAACGCGGATATCTTCTCTACCATGCCATACAGCTGCTTTCATAATATACCTCATTTATTTATTGTTATAAAAACTGATCCAGTTCTCATTATACCAAAAGACAATGTTTTATATTTACATATTGATAAATAAAACATTAATAATTGATCTTATACAAAAAAATACCATTTAACCCAATAAATGGTTGTAATCTAGTGATTATTCGTGACAATATATTAGGAATATATATTATAATTCGCTATTAAAATAGCACATTGATAACTAATAGCGCACCAAAAAAATATCTACGAAAATGTATCAACAATTATTTCATCTAGCATAATCCTATAGCCTACAGACTTGACTAGTACTCGGCTCCTATCTCTTTTTATCAATGCTTTTTCGGTAACCTCCCCATCATTCGGCACATCATCCGCTGCGAGATTAAAAACAGAATAAAAATCACGACTAGATCAAGTAAATACCATGTGATCGTTAATAGCGGCGTTGTCACAGGAATCTGCTTTGTTGCTAAAGCTAAAATAGAAAACTGCAATAAAATACCGAGAATATTCAACAAAAAAACAATGCAGCAAGCACTTATAAAGTGCGGGTAAGAAGAGACACCTCTTTGCAATCTCCTTGTGATCGCAAAGACGCCGTACAGCAAATAAAGTCCATAAAATACCATCAATAAAGCCCCTTCATATGGGTATACCGGCCTTCTTTAATTGTGTAGTGGTCAATTTTCGGCACGAGATCTTGAAAATGTGCAGAAGCAACATGCGCATCTAGGGCCGACTCATCTCGCCACTCTTCGATAAAGATAAAATGCCCTGGTTTTTTAATATCGTGGCAGAGCTCATAGTGGATGCAGCCGGGCTCTAGTCGAGTTGCAATGACTAAAGCCTCATATAACGGCAGTACCTTATCTATTGCAAGCGGGTCGATAAAATCTTCGGCAATTAATTTTAAACTCATAACAGCTCTCTCTTAGATAACTTATGGGGATAGAAGTGGTTTATAGACGATCCTTGAAACCTATTTGAACCATTTAATACCTGACATTATATTCTTTTTTGCAAAAACCGCGCAAACCGATAGAATCAATACACAACAATGAGGAGGATTTTAAATGGATGGAATCCATCAAGATACCAAAAAGATATTTAGAGATGCGATGGCAACCCTTGGAGCGGGCGTCAATATTATTACCACCAATGGCCCTGCAGGAAAATGCGGATTAACAGCGACGGCGGTTGTTTCCATTACTGATTCGCCCCCGACAATGCTCGTTTCTATTAATCATAACAGTGCAACGAATGAAACCTTTAAAGCCAATTCGCGAATGGCTGTCAATATTCTTAATGCAGAGCAGCAGCTTGTTGCGGAATATTTTGGTGGGATGCATCCTGTATCGATGGCGGAACGTTTTGCAAAGTTCGACTTCACAGAAGGAAGGGGAAAACTTCCTATCCTCAGGAATGCTATTGCAAATCTTGAAGGTTCAATTGTAGCAACCCATGAAGTGGGTACTCATACGCTTTTTATTCTTGAACTCGATAGCATGGAAATAGCGGATTCCGGCGATGCATTGATCTATTTCAATCGTCAATTTCATCAATTACCTCGGAATTAAAAGCGCTCCTTCTCTATCTGTGCAATAACCATACCGACCGGAAGCGTCTTAAGCATATTCCTCACATGATCAGTACTTACAACTCAATTATCCCAAAAACAGGCACTGCTGTTAATGTTATTACTGCAGTGCCTTGAATTTATCATTGTAATTACAGTTGCATTTAGATCTATCTGAATCTATCCATTAATCTATTTTCACAACATAGCGGCCTTTAATAGTCCCCGCAATCATCTGTTTTGACACTTCAATAACACTATCAAAACTAATCGTTTCTACATGATGCCCAATCTCTTCAGACGAAATTAACCGACTTAATAACGCCCAGGCAAGTTCACGTTTCTGTTTTGGTGCATGGACGCTATCAACACCGGCAAGCGTAATATCTCGCAATATGAAAGGGGCCATAGATGCAGGAAAGTCCATGCCTCGGGCTAAACCACAGGCTGCAACAATTCCCCCATAATTCAGTTGCGCACAAATATTCGCAAGTGGCACAGAGCCTAAAACATCAATAGCTGCTTGGAATCGCGTTTTCTGAAGCACCCCTCCCTTTTGATAAAAAGAGCTAGCATCTTCAATACGGCAAGCGCCAATCGACTGAAAAAAAGGCGCTTCTGATGGCTTAGAAGTTAGCGCAACCGCTTGAAATCCTAATTTTGAAAGAAGCATTATAGCAACCATTCCCACCCCACCTGAAGCACCGGATACCAGTATCTCCCCAGCTTCTGGCTCAACCCCATGCGCGAGTAATCGATTCACACATAATGCCGCGGTATAGCCCGCTGTACCAAATGCCATTACATCAAATAGGGTGTAATTATCAGGAACAGGTAAAAGCTGATCCCCATCGACATAAGCAAATTCACCTAAACCGCCAAAATGATTTTCACTTAAACCTAACCCATTCATAAAAACCTTATCGCCTACTTTAAGGGAGGCGTTTGCCGTCTCAATCACTTCCCCTGAAAAGTCAATCCCCGGAATCATCGGGAAACGACGGGCTATTTTTGCTGTGTTTGTAATTGCAAGCGCATCTTTATAATTCAGGGTCGAGTATGATACTTTTACCAATGTGTCGCCCTTCTCTTCTTGTAACTGCGCGAATGGAACCATTTGCGCTGTACAGCTAAACTCAGGGGCTTCTTGTAAGTAAAGTGCTTTAAACATAACCAATTCCTTTTTTAAGTGTATAAATATGAGAGTAACGCGACTATTTTTAAAAGTAAATGATTATCACAGCGCCGTTAGTTGGCGCTTTCTTTCAATTAGCCTTTATTCAATACATAAAAAAACCGACTTCAAGAATTCTTGAAGTCGGTGAAATATCCGGCTCAATACACATAAGTTGAATGGAGTTAGACAAATGTGGGTACAGCCATCTACTAGGGATTTAATCAATATATCAGTATAGTAGTGTGCAAACATTGATATAGAACAAGTTTAAGTCCCTGAAATATATATTCAATATTGATTCAATAATATACTGAAAGCTATTAACAACAATATCAAACACTTACATTAATATATACTGGCTCATATTTTTATAATATTTTTTACATTTCAGTCAATACAAAAAATATAAAAAGAAATATAAATATACAAATTTAAAAATATATATCTCAATTCTTATAGTGATATAGACATTAATGATCCCCTCATCCATTAAAATATGAATACACTAATCGACATAAATATTGGTTATAAAACCGTTAAGTTGGCATAGCTTAATACCAGCACTTTACGACCGGATGCCCCAAATTCAACAATGATCCTTGTACTCGCACCTACTCCTTCAAACCCTTGAATGACGCCCTCACCAAATTTCGGATGAGAGACAAACTGACCGATTTTATAACCATCAATATTATCATCTACTACCGTTTTACTGCGGCCTGAGGCACCATTTTTTGAACCATAACTGCCATAATTCCCACCGGAAGTTCCATAGTTTCCTAACGTTTGACGGATTTCCACAGCCGGCCCAATCGCTTGAATTAAGTGCGCAGGTATATCCCTTAAAAACCGTGATGGCGGCATATTTAATGTTTTACCATAGATCATTCGCTGCTCTGCACCTAACATATAGAGATATTTCTCCGCACGCGTAATCCCGACATAAGCCAATCGGCGCTCTTCCTCTATACGTCCCGCCTCTTGAATCGCCGCATCACTCGGAAACATACCATCTTCCATTCCCACTAAAAATACCACCGGGAATTCTAATCCTTTTGATGCATGGAGCGTCATTAGCTGAATTGAATCTTCATCTGCTTCGGCCTGTGCTTCACTCGAATCCAATGAAGTCTGCCCCATAAATGCGGCCAATTGCTCACGCGTTGAGAGTGATTTTACATCGACCATCTCTTCGGTGAATGCAAGTTCGACTTGATCACTCATCATAAAGTATTCAGCGGCAGTAATCAGCTCATTGAGGTTATCAATTCGATCTTCACCACGATTGAGTGGCTCTTTCTTATACTGAGCCTTCAAGCCGCTTTTTTCGATCGCATAGCCAAAAAACTCATCTAATTTCATTGTTTCGATCTTTTGACTCAAATCGATCATCTGCTCGTAATATGCCAACAGCACATTATGCGCGCGCGTGGTCAATTGCTGCCCCTCTAAGAGCATCTGCATTGAATCCCAGAGTGAAACACGATTATATGCCGCGTATTCTCGGATTGTTTCAATGGTTGCTTGCCCAATACCCTTGGGCGGAGTCGTCATACTTCGCTCTAATGACACATCATCTTGAGGATTCACGACCATTCGCAAATAAGACATAATATCTTTAATTTCAGCGCGATCAAAGAATCGTAGTCCTCCGTACACACGATACGGAATCTGCGCGCGAAGGAGTAATTCTTCAAAAAGACGAGATTGTGCATTTGAACGATAAAGAATCGCGATATCCGACTTTTTAAAATCTTCCTTCATCTTTTCTTTAATCGTTTCTACGACAAAGCGTGCTTCATCATAACCATCTGTACCACGATAAGAGATAATCGGCTGATCTGATTCGTTATCCGTCCAAAGGCGTTTATCAAGGCGATCATTATTCTTTTCAATCACATGATTCGCAGCTTCCAATATCGCCTTTGTAGAACGATAGTTCTGCTCTAATCGAACCGTAGTGACATCTTCAAAATGCTCATCAAAATGGAGTATATTCTCAATTTTAGCACCACGCCAGCCATAGATAGACTGGTCATCATCGCCGACGACAAAAAGGTTATGATTTTTGCCAGATAAAAGCTGAAGCCATGCGTATTGGACACTATTCGTATCTTGAAACTCATCAACTAAAACAAACTTAAAGCGCTCTTGATAATGCTTTAAAATGGGCGCATTCGTCCGAAGCAGCTCAACGGTACGAAGCAGAATTTCGGAGAAATCCACTAAACCCGATTGATCACACAGTGCTTGGTAATCTTTATACAGAAGTATTAAATTTTGCGTAAAGGCATCATTATAAGACTCAATATGCTGCGCCCTACGGCCTTCTTCTTTATGCCCATTAATAAAGGATGCCAAAATCTTCGGTTGATAGAGCTTCTCATCTAATTCACGCGCCCGAATAACACGGCGACATAAACGCACTTGGTCATCGCTATCTAGGATTTGAAAATTCTCAACTAACCCCGCTTCTCGATGGTGGGTGCGTAACATGCGGTGGCACAATGAGTGGAATGTACCAATCCACATACCGCGCACTGAAAATTTCAATGTATCTTCAAGACGTGTTCTCATCTCAAAAGCGGCTTTATTGGTAAATGTCACTGCTAGAATCCCAAAGGATTCAGATTGTTCGGTTTCTAATAACCAAGCGATACGGGAAATTAATACGCGCGTCTTCCCCGATCCTGCGCCTGCAAGCACACGAACAGGACCAATCGGTGCTGTTACTGCTTCATATTGACTCTTGTTTAATTTTTCTAAATAACTCATTACACTTGCCGGAATTTTTGATCATGATATAAAGAAGGAGGCATTATTAAATAATGTAATCATGCCTATATGAAAAAAGAATGGGCTATTCGCTGTAAGAAATGGAAAGAAGCCACTATAATGAGCTTGATTATACCTTTTATTGACTTTGAATGAGATAGGAAAAATGATTGATAGTAAAAAACCAACTCGTGAACTAAGTATGACTGTTCTGATGACGCCTGACATGGTCAACTTTTCAGGCAACATTCATGGGGGAAATATCCTCAAGCTACTCGATCAAGTTGCTTATGCTTGTGCAAGCCAATATGCAGGTAGCTATGTGGTGACGCTCTCGGTGGATAAAGTTGTCTTTAAACAACCGATATATGTTCAAGAACTTGTGACATTTCACGCAAATGTGAACTATGTGGGACGCACCTCCATGGAAATTGGTGTGCGAGTAGAAGCGAAGAACATCAAAACACGTGAAATCCGCCATACTAACAGCTGCTATTTTACAATGGTTGCAATCAATGATAATGGTAAACCAACACCGGTTCCGGCACTTGAAATTCGCAATAGAACGGATCAGCGCCGTTTTGATAACGCAGTATTACGTCTAAACTCACGCCTTGCCTTTGATAAAGCACAGATTAAAGAAGAGGAAGAAGCCGAGAATAGTTTCAATCAATAAATCATCTTAGATTGAAGAAATAACTCGTCTACTATCTCTGTCAATGAATATCGCTTCATCTATTCATTACAAAGCCTTTTCCATCCACGGAAAAGGCTTTTTACATTTAAAACCAAAGAAGCGTTTCCTCAATCTGTAAAATGCGTCTATCACAGGCAGGATTTTTATCCATTACCGCTTGTATGTCGTTTCAAACTCGAACCATCTGCAAATGATATGTTTATCAGTTTTACGTCAGTTTTATATTTTAGACACAGATTAGCCTCCCTTAAGGCGATATATTTCACACTT
>CANRON010000014.1 GCA_947632245.1 uncultured Ignatzschineria sp.
TAATATAATGATACGACGACGTAATGAGACTTTTTCTCAAGTGGCTGTGATATAATTCTCAATTAAATCTTCTTTCTCCGCAGTTTATCGAATGCAATAGATCTATATTCATCATTTAAAAAAGAGTAGCCCACGAATGTCCTTATATATGCCGAAAAAATTACCTAGTGTTCCCTTGTTGATCGTTATTATCACTTTCATGGGTGCATTTGGGCCGATATCGATAGATCTCTATTTGCCGGCATTTATTGAGATTCAATCGGGCTTAAGTACGACAGATGCCGAAGTAAAGAAGACGCTCACGCTATTTTTGCTGGGATTATGTGTAGGGATGATGTTTTATGGGCCATTATCAGATAAGTATGGCCGCCGAAACATCATCCTGATCGGTGCAGTGATCTATTCTGTGACCAGTATTTTCAGCACTTTTATCGCGAATATAGAAGGCCTGCAAGTGCTCCGTTTTATTCAAGCATTTGGCGCTGGCGCTTGTATGGTTGTAGGACGAGCAGTAATACGTGACGTCTTTAAAGGAAAACAAGTTGCGGTGATGATGTCTGTTGTCCAAGTGATTATGATGGTCGCGCCGCTTCTTGCGCCCATTATTGGGGTTGCGGTGCTCTATATTTTTGATAGTTGGCGCGCGCTTTTCTGGGTATTAACCTTTTTTGGTTCTATGGCTTTTTTCCTCACATTTTTCTTTCTGCCAGAGACTTATAAGGAAGAAGATAGACCTGCAATCACCATGGGCGAAACATTCTATAACTATTTCCTCATACTGAAAGATCGTCGATCATTGGGCGCTATTTTAGGTTGTGCATTGCCAGCAGGTGTTGTATTTGCCTATGTGACGGGTTCATCTTATCTCTATCAAGCGCAATATGGCTTATCCGAGTTTCAGTTTAGTATTCTATTTGGGCTTAATATCGTGGGTGTAATTATTAGCGCATTGCTCAATATCGCCTTTTTAAGACGATTTAATGTCATTACTATGATTTTGTTTGGTCTGGTGTGGATTAGTATTGCCGGCATTGTGATGTTGATTTTTGGGGATAAGTCACTTGTTGGCTTCTTCTTATCGACCTTCTTGTTAATGTGTGTATCTGGTTTTATCGGCAACAATATTGTCTCTCAAATTATTGAGCTAAACTACAATAGAGCAGGGGCAGCAATGGCGTTGAACTCTTCCACGCAGTTCTTTGTCGGCGTAATTGCCAGTTACATTGTCACGCATAACCAAGATCTGCTGACAACAGTAATGGGTATATCTGGGATTTTAGGCGCAGTAGTCTACTTTGTCTTGTATCAACCTTGGAAGAAAATTGAGAAGAAGGTAGAAGTGCAGTAGGCGTTATAAGCGGCACAATAAAAAGCGGCCATTGATAACAATAGCCGCTTTTTTTACACTGTTTTTCTCTAGCTACACTTGCTAGTAGGTTCATGGCTTATCAAATGATAGCGATGATTACTTACCTAAATCTTCGAAAAAACGCTTGGCTTTACCGAGCCAGCTATTTTGTTTGGGCGCATGGTTTTCCCCTAATGTCTCCCCAAATTTACGAAGCATCTCTTGCTGATCGCTACTGAGTTTAACCGGAGTTTCGATCTTAATCGTACAGAAAAGATCACCTTGAGCACCACCACGAACAGGCTTAACGCCTTTTCCACGAAGTCTAAATACGCGATCTGTTTGTGTTTCTGCCGGAATCTTTAAGTTTACACGACCATCAAGAGTCGGTACTTCGATCTCACCACCTAATGCCGCGGTTGTAAAGCTTACCGGCACTTCGCAATAGAGGTTCTCTTCTTCACGTGTGAATATCGCATGTTTCTTCACGCGGATTTGTACGTAGAGGTCACCATTAGGACCACCATTTTCACCCGCTTCACCTTCGCCTGAAAGACGAATACGGTCACCCGTATCAACACCTGCAGGTACTTTCACTTCGAGCGTCTTATTTTTCTTGATGCTACCGCTACCATGACAATGTTTACAAGGATTTGTGATTTTTTTGCCACGACCATGACAGTCAGGACAGGTTTGTTGTACTGAGAAGAAACCTTGTGACACACGAACCTGACCAACACCATGACAGGTTGAACAAGTGACGGGCTCAGACCCTTCAGCCGCGCCTGTGCCATTACAGAAATGGCAGTGCACTTTAGTCGGTACAGTAATGCGTGTTGTTGTGCCAAATACAGCTTCTTCTAAAGTGACATCGAGCTGATAACCAATATCTTCACCACGATAAGCACGTGGACCACTTGAACGACCACCGCCGCCTTGATTGCCAAATATATCGCCGAAAATATCCGCAAAGTCGCCGCCGCCGAAACCACCAAAACCGCCGAAGCCACCACCGCCGCCAAATCCGCCTTGTCCGGCTTGGCCATTTACGCCCGCATGACCATAGTTGTCATACATTTTACGCTTCTCTTCATCAAAGAGAACCTCGTAAGCTTTTTGAACTTCCTTGAACTTCGCTTCAGCTTCATCTTTATTATCAGCATTACGGTCAGGATGGTATTTTCCTGCAAGACGTCTATATGCTTTACGAATCTCATCTTGTGTCGCTGTTTTCGACACGCCTAAGACTTCATAATAATCGCGTTCCGCCATAATATAATTATTCCTTAATTATTGAATCTAAACTTATTAATCATTGACCACTCATGGTGGTTATTTATTACTGAAATCGAGTATTTTAGTATGTGAATCTAATCGTTATTAATCATGGAGGTTAATTTATTGGGGATGATGCATTAACCTGAGATTTTCGTTTTGATGTATCCTGCTCATGAAAAGGTAAGTCTTTTGGGGGGAGCTTACAAGTGATGAGTGGATATCTAAAACAGATTATCAATGAAGACAGTAGGGCAGTCGTGATGATCGCCGAAATGTCTGAATGGATAAGATGTTTTGAATCTTACTGGTGATATAAACAGCCTATAAAAGAGGATACCTCTTGCGAGGTATCCTTATGCTTCTTAACATGACAAGATATTATTTATCTTTTTTGTCATCTTTTACTTCTTCAAACTCAGCATCTACAACGTTGTCATCTTTTGCTTCGTTTGCATCAGCTGCATCGCCTTGCTCTGCGTATGCTTTCTGTGCAAGCGCACCTGCAAGTTCAGTGAGTTTTTCAGTTTTAGCGTTAAGATCTTCGATATCATTGCCTTTAACAGATTCTTTGAGCTCTTCAATCGCAGCTTCAATCGCTGTTTTCTCAGATTCTTCAACTTTATCTGCTAAATCTTTCAATGATTTCTCAGATGCATGAATCATCTGTTCAGCCATGTTGCGCGCAGTCACTAATTCTTGGAATTTTTTATCTTCTTCCGCAAATTGTTCTGCATCTTTCACCATTTTTTCGATATCTTCATCTGATAAACCTGAGTTAGAACGAATCTGGATAGATTGCTCTTTACCCGTTGCTTTATCTTTCGCTGATACGTTCATGATGCCATCTGAGTCGATATCAAAAGTTACTTCGATTTGTGGTGTACCACGTGGTGCTGGTGGAATATCCGCAAGATCAAATTGACCAAGTGAATGGTTTTGTGATGCTTGTGGGCGCTCACCTTGAATCACATGAATCGTTACAGCAGGTTGATTATCCTGTGCTGTTGAGAATGTTTGGCTTGCTTTCGTTGGGATCGTTGTGTTTTTCTCGATGAGTTTAGTCATCACGCCACCCATTGTCTCGATACCGAGTGATAATGGGGTTACGTCAAGGAGAAGAACGTCTTTAACATCACCACCTAAAACACCCCCTTGAACTGCAGCACCTGATGCAACCGCTTCGTCAGGGTTAACGTCATGACGTGGTTCTTTACCAAAGAACTCTTTTACTTTCTCTTGTACTTTCGGCATACGAGTCTGTCCACCTACAAGGAGAACATCATCGATTTGGCTTGCTGATAAACCAGCATCTTTCAATGCGATGCGGCAAGGCTCAAGTGTACGATCAATTAAGTCTTCAACAAGTGCTTCTAGTTTCGCACGTGTCATTTTGATATTTAAATGCTTAGGACCTGTATTGTCCGCTGTGATGTACGGAAGATTGATCTCTGTTTGTTGTGCAGAAGAGAGTTCAATTTTCGCTTTTTCACCGGCATCTTTCAAACGTTGAAGCGCTAATGGATCATTTTGTAAATCAATCCCAGTCTCTTTTTTGAATTCGGCGACAAGGTAGTTGATGATCGCATTGTCAAAGTCTTCACCACCGAGGAATGTATCACCATTCGTTGAGAGAACTTCAAACTGTTTGTCGCCATCAAAATCCGCAATTTCGATGATAGAGATATCAAATGTACCGCCACCTAAGTCAAATACTGCCACTTTGCGCTCACCTTTTGTATCTTTATCAAGACCGTATGCAAGTGCTGCTGCTGTTGGTTCGTTGATGATACGTTTTACATCAAGACCGGCAATTTTACCCGCATCTTTCGTAGCTTGACGCTGTGCATCGTTAAAGTATGCAGGCACTGTGATGACTGCTTCAGTGACTTTTTCACCTAAGTATTTTTCTGCAGTCTCTTTCATTTTCATGAGTACACGTGCAGATACTTCAGGTGGTGCCATTTTTTGTCCATCTAATACAGAAACCCAAGCATCACCATTATCTGCTTTGATGATTGAGAAAGGGACAAGTTTGACATCTTTCTGTACTTCTTTATCTTCAAAGCGGCGACCGATGAGACGTTTGATCGCGAAAAGTGTATTTTTAGGATTAGTAATTGCCTGACGTTTTGCAGGTTCACCGGTAAGAACTTCATCTGGCGTATATGCAACAATTGAAGGGGTTGTACGATCGCCTTCGGCGTTTTCGATAACACGTACTTTGTCGCCTTCCATTACGGCAACACATGAGTTAGTTGTTCCTAAGTCAATACCAATAATTTTAGCCATTATTAATTTCCTTTAATATATTTTATTTTTAATAGTTGCTGAACGACTATCAATTCAGTAAGTCATTTCTTTGTCTGAATACAATATGGGAACGAATTTTTATACTTCAAGGAAATTCAGAAAAAAAATTTTAAATTTCCACAAATTTTTTTCTTTTGAGAGAAGAATTTGGTGATCAATGGGCGATTTAGCGCTCTCGAGCACCAAAGATATCGCTCCCAACACGGATAATGGTGCTTCCCTCTAAGATTGCAAGTTCAAGGTCTGAGCTCATTCCCATCGATAGATCGGTCGCTGTATGCGGCATTAATCCTTTTTGTCGCATTAATTCGCTTAATATCCTAAGGTCAGCAAAACCTTTGCGTATTAATAGCTCATTATCAGTTTGTAAACCAATTGTCATGAGCCCGCGAATATTGAGATGACTATATGTCGATATCGATTCTAGAAAAGCAGGTAATGCTTCGGGCATTAATCCTTGTTTATTGGGATCTAAGCTTGTATTGACCTGTACCATAATGCTTTTCTGAAGATTTTTTTCAGTTGCATAGTCATTAATTCTACGAGCGATTCGATCGCGATCAACGGTTTGAATACAATCACATAGTGCAGTGACTTCATTGACTTTATTCCCCTGAAGCGCGCCAATAAAATGTGTTTCTCGCGGGGTGATAAGGGTGTTGGAGCGTGATGGATCGATGAAGGGTGCTTTTTCGACAAGTTCTTGTGCGCGGTTTTCTCCAATTAATCCATATCCTAAAGCAATTGCTTGATTAATGACCACAGGAGATCGCGTTTTTGTTGCAAGGAGTAGGGAAATATCATCGACATTTCTGCCCGCTAACTGCGCGGCATTATAGATGCGGGCATTAATATGGGCAATATTATTGAGGAGTAATTCCTGATTCATCTCTGTTTGTGGTTGTATCTTCATTGGTTTAGTGCCCTTTTTTAGGATCTATATCGAGGGATTTAAGTTTGCGGTATAGATTTGTGCGTTCCATCCCCACAAGATCTGCAAGATTTGCAATGTTCCCCTCGGATCGTTCATATTGTGCGATCAAATAAGCCCGTTCAAATTGCTCTCTTGCTTCTCGTAGTGGTAAGTGAAGTAAAAGGTGATCTGTTGAATTTTGCGTGCCAGTAATATCTGTTTTAATGGCTTGTTCTAAAGCATTATTAACTTCATCGAGCGAGACTTCATCATTTTTTCCCAAGATCAGCAAACGTTGAATAATATTTTTAAGCGCAAGATGATTGCCATTCCAATGATGGTTGCGAAGGCGATTTTGTGCCGCGATTGAAAAGTGGCGATAAGTGAGTGATTTTTCATCGACAAAATAATGCACATAACTACTGATGAGTTCTGGCACATCTTCAGGATGCTCAGCAAGGGAAGGAATTTGAATAACGACAACATTAATGAGATGCCATAAAGGCTCGCTAAAATCACCGCTTTCAACTAATGAGAGTAATCCGGGTTGTGCTGAAAAAATGTAACGGATATTAGTCGGCGTGATTAAGCCTGTTTGCGGGTGAATATAAGATGTTGTTTGTAGAAGATCGTATATTAGCTTTTGTGCACGATCATCTGTTTGTTCTAGATTACTGAGATACAGCGTGCCGCCATCAATGGATTGTAATAATTTTGAGCGTTTTTCGGCATTTTCAATCAACTCCTTCATCTCATTGAGCGTGAGCGAGTTAAAGCTGAGTTCAAAGAAGGGCGCTTGCTTACGATCAGAGTTGATGTGAATATAGCTCGCAATGCCGGCAACTTCTGATCCAAATGAGTGAATGAGAAGCACGTTGGTATCAGATTTCGCCGCTTCTTTGAGCTTTTGACGTAAATTAGTCATCAATGCACTTCTGCCGATCGGCTCAAAAGGTTTAGTGAGTAGCGGCTTGACTGATTGAGAGGCGATAATTTCACTCTCTTTTTTTTGAGATTCAGCTAAAGTTTTTTCAACGACTAAGAGTAGTTTTGCCAGTGTTAAAGGCTTTTCTAGAAAGTCAGAAGCCCCGAGTTTTGTGGCTTCAATCGCGTGCTCTAAAGTACCATGACCACTCATCATTATAACCGGACAATGAAGTTCATTATTTTCACGCCATGACTCTAGGAGAGAGATGCCATCAATGTCGGGCATCCAAATATCTAGTAAAATCAAATCGGGCTCTCGAGATGATTTTAAATTTTTAGCCTCATTGCCGTTATAGGCCATCGCAACCTCATAACCCTCATCTTGCAAGATGTCACTGACAAGGTTACAAATATCTTTTTCATCATCAACAATCAGAATATAGGGCTTTTCATTCGACATGGTGTTTTCGTCTCTTTTTGAAAATAGGGTGTAGAGGGGCAGATCTTATAGCGACTAGCATATCTGCAAGCATAAAAAAAGGGAGTGTAATACTCCCTTTCTAGTATACCGAAAATTACGAATCTTTTTTAGTTGTCGTTTTTTTAGTCGTCGCTGTTTTTGCCGGAGTCTTTTTGGCAGTAGCTGTTTTAGTAGCCGCTTTAGTTGCCGTTGTAGCCGTCGTTTTTTTTGCTGCTGCCGTTTTTGTCGTTGCTTTTTTAGCAGCGGGTTTCTTGGCGGTTGTTTTTTTCTCAGCCGGTGCTTTTTTAGCCGCAGCTTTTTTTGCAGGTGCTTTACGCTTACCTTTTACGGGAGCTTTCGCTAAGAGTTCTTTACACTCTTCAAGTGTTAAGAGGGCAGGGTCCGTTTCTTTAGGTACTTTTGCATTTTTTGTACCATCAGTAATATAAGGACCATAACGACCATTAATGATTTCAATGAGCACTTCACCATCTTGGAAGGAGTTGATGAATTTAGCCGCTTCAGCCGCTTTGTGTGCTTCCACTACTTCCATCGCACGTTCAAATGTGACGCTATATGGATCATCTTCTTTTAAGGAGACGAACTTGCGTGTGCCATATTGAATATAAGGGCCAAAGCGGCCTATATTGGCGCGAATATCGTAGCCATCTTCGCCCTGACCGAGTACTCTAGGCAGTCTAAATAGAGCCATTGCCTCTTCAAAGGTAATGGTATCGAGGCTTTGACCAGGGAGTAGAGATGCAAAGCGGGGTTTCTCTTCATCATCTTTATCGCCGATCTGCGCAAATGGCCCGTAGCGGCCTATACGAACTGATACGGGTTTTCCGGTTTTAGGATCTTCCCCGAGTACTTTCGCTTGCGCAACTTCTGCTCTTGAAACATTCTCTTCAACATAGTCACATTGGGCAATAAAGGGTGTCCAGAACTCTCTTAAAAGCGGAATACCCTCTTTTTCACCACTTGCGACTTCATCAAGGTTATCTTCCATCAGCGCAGTGAACTCATAATCAACGATACGGGTAAATTCAGAGCTCAAGAATCTTGCTACAATTTTCCCCATATCTGTCGGGGTAAAGCGGCGATTATCGAGAATTACATAATCACGATTTTGAAGAGTTGAGATAATAGAGGCATATGTTGATGGCCTGCCTATACCAAACTCTTCCAGTGATTTAACGAGCGATGCTTCTGTATAGCGCGGCGGTGGCTCTGTGAAATGTTGATTGGTAGTGATATCTTTCAGTTCAATCACTTCACCAACCGCCATTTCCGGCAAAATACGGTCGTCATCATTTTGATCTGCTTTCTCATCATCTACATCTTCCAAATATAGGCTCATGAAGCCTGGAAATGCTATGACTGATCCCGTGACTCTGAAGCTGTGGAGACCTTTTTCACCTAAATCTACAGAGGTTGTATCCATGATTGCAGATTCCATTTGAGAGGCGATAGCGCGCTTCCAAATGAGTTCATACAATCGGTATTGATCTGAAGAGAGATGTTCTTTTACAGATTCAGGTGTTCTAAAGACGGACGTAGGGCGAATTGCCTCATGCGCTTCTTGCGCATTTTTTGCCTTAGTCTTGTATTCGCGAGGTGCTTTTGGGAGATACTCTTTTCCATGTTTAGATAAGATGTATTTACGTATATCTTCAAGTGCTTCATTTGATAGAGTGACAGAATCTGTACGCATATAGGTAATGAGACCGATGGTTTCATTGCCTAAGTTAATCCCTTCATAGAGATCTTGTGCGGTACGCATCGTTCTTGAAGTACTAAAGCGCAATTTGCGAGAAGCTTCCTGTTGTAGCGTCGAAGTTGTAAAGGGTGCTGCTGGGTTACGACGACGTTGTTTCTTCTCAACATTATAGACGGCAACACTTTTTCCGAATTTATCCGCTAAGGTATCATGAACCGCTTGTGCTGATTTTTCATCCGTGAAGGAAAATTGTTCAACTTTTTGTCCCTGATATTCAGTCAATCGACCTGAAAATGCGGCGCTTTCTTTAGTCATATCGGCAAAAATAGACCAATACTCTTGGGAAACGAACGCATTGATCTCATCTTCCCGTTCAACGATTAAGCGAAGTGCAGGGGATTGTACACGACCCGCTGAAAGACCGGGATTAATCTTTTTCCATAAAAGTGGGGAAAGGTTAAAGCCTACGAGGTAATCGAGGGCTGTACGGGCTTGTTGCGCTTCTACTAAATCCATATCTAATTGACGGGGATTAGCAACTGCATGTTGTACCGCACCTTTTGTGATTTCATTGAAAACAACGCGGGTTACTTTTTTGCCAGTCAATGCGCGTTTGCTTTTAAGATATTCTAAGATATGCCACGAAATCGCCTCACCCTCTCTATCCGGGTCAGTTGCGAGCATGAGGTTATCCGCATCTTTAAGTGCTTTGACAATCGCATCTAGATGTTTTTTGTTTTGAGGGATCACCTCATATTTCATGGCAAAGTTATCGTCAGGGTCAACGGAGCCTGACTTTCTCACTAATTGTCTGACATGACCAAAGGACGCAAGAACGGTGAAGTCCTTACCTAAGTATTTCTCAATTGTTTTCCCCTTTGCAGGGGACTCGACAATAACTAATGATTTGCTCATCTAAATTCTCTATTTATCCTAGATACAATGTTTTATATTTTATCGTTTAAAGTGACATATATTTGTTACAATAACAAATTCAGTATTTCGAAAATGAAGTAGTAGTTTGAGTAATTTGATTTAATATTTCAAGCGCTCTCTATAAATATAACCTCAAAATAGAATTTATATCACTATGTATTACGAACCAAAAAAATCTAAAAAACCACTCAAGTGGCTTATCCTTATCCTTATTGTTGCTTTTATCGTATGGGTAATGTTTGACGATACCAATAAAGAGGGTGAAACAAATCAAGTCATAGAGGTAGAGTTGCCGAAGTAGATTGCGCGGATGTGAATCATTCGCTCATTCGATCATCTGCGCTAAGAATAGTGTTTAGGATGCGGATATGACAAAAGAGATGAATAAGCCGGGTAAAAAAGGTTTTGGCAGAATTATTGCAGCAGCGGGTTATTCTTGGCAAGGATTAAAGGCGGCTTATAAAAATGAGGCAGCCATTCGTCAAGAGCTAATAGCAGGCATTGTAATTATTCCCCTTGCATTTATACTTGCAGATACGGGCATAGAGCTTGCACTTTTAGTGAGTAGCTTTGTGTTGATATTTCTGATGGAGCTTGTTAATAGCGCAATAGAATCGATTGTGGATAGAATTGGTACAGACCATCATCCCTTGTCAGGGCAGGCAAAAGATATCGGCTCTGCGCTTGTGATGATTGCTATGCTTATATTTTTGGTCGTTTGGGGTTCGGTGCTTTTTTATCCCACATCAGTGTAGGGATTGATTGCGAGATTAGTGCAGCTTTCTATTGAAAGTAGCTTGGAATATATTAAATGGGCTTGATGTTTATATTTCGAGTTATGCGTTAATATTATTAATTAATGGTCATTTATAATTAAACAGTTGTATCGATAGAGTTGTTAGATATACGAATTTAGGGGTAGTTGTGATAGTACTTGGCATTGAGAGCTCGTGCGATGAAACGGGTGTGGCAATTTATAGTGGTGAAGACGGGCTTTTAGCACATCAGCTTTACTCGCAGATAGCCCTGCATGCGCAATATGGCGGCGTGGTTCCTGAATTGGCATCGCGAGATCATATTCGTAAATTACCCTTGTTGGTCAATGCGGCTGTGGAAGAGGCGGGCATTAGTCTAGGCGATTTGGGCGGAATTGCGTTCACTAAGGGGCCTGGGCTTATTGGTGCCTTAATGGTAGCGGCTACCTATTCTCAAGGTTTAGGGCTTGCTTTAAATATTCCTATATTGGGCGTCAATCATATGGAAGCGCATCTTATGGCGGTGATGCTGGAAGCACAGAAGCCAAGTTATCCATTTGTAACGCTTTTAGTATCAGGCGGTCATACTCAACTGGTGCTTGTAAAAGAATTTGGGCACTACGAATTATTGGGTGAAAGTTTAGATGATGCAGTTGGGGAAGCCTTTGATAAAACTGCGAAAATTATGGGGTTGCCGTATCCCGGCGGGCCAGAACTTGCACGAATTGCAGAGCAGGGTGATCCTTTACGTTATGACTTTCCAAGACCGATGCTCAATCGACCAGGGCTTGAGTTTAGTTTTAGCGGCATTAAAACAAAGGCGCTCCTGACAATTGAAGCGGCTACAAAAGAAGATTATCCTGATATTGCGGCATCTTTTCAGGCGGCCTTAATTGATACAATTATTCAAAAATCCTTACGCGCACTGAAAATGACGGGTGCATCAGAATTGGTCGTATCAGGGGGAGTGGGTGCGAATAAGCATCTTCGTGCAGAGCTTTATCGGTTGAGTGAAACTCTTCGTTTTAATGTGTATTTCCCACGGTCAGAGTTCTGTACTGATAATGGTGCGATGGTCGCTTTCTTAGGGCATGAACGATTGAACCGCGGTGAACGTGAGATGAGTGGTAAGTTACTCGCGCGTTGGCCGATTGATCAAGTGTCAAATATGAAGATCTCGGAAGGGGTAGGGCGGCATGACTGATCATTTGGCTGATCATTATTTAGCGCAAAGATGGGGGGAGCTACTACCGCAAGAACGGCTAGGGCTTGGGGGCGCACGAAATAGTGTGAGTTACCGCACGGATTTTCAAAAAGATTTTGATCGGCTTATTTTTTCAGCAGCATTTCGGCGGTTGCAAGATAAGACTCAAGTGTTTCCTTTAGCACAAACAGATTATGTGCGAACAAGATTGACGCATAGTTTAGAGGTGAGTAGTGTTTGCCGTAGTTTAGGGACGATGCTTGGTGAGCATTTAGTCGATCATAGCAGGCTTAAAAATATCACACCTGCAGATCTTGGTGCGATATTAGCGGCCGGGGCATTAGCGCATGATATTGGTAATCCCCCTTTTGGACATGCAGGTGAAGAAGCGATTAGTCGTTTTTTTAAGCGTAATCCGGTGGGGATTGAGGCACTTTCACAATTAACGGCAGCGCAGCAAGCAGACTTTCTCAGTTTTGAGGGAAATGCACAGGCATTTAGAGTGCTTTCAAAGCTACAAAACTCTGATAATTATGGGGGGTTGCAGCTATCACTGCCTGTTTTAGCATCGATTATTAAGTATCCTTGCGCAAGCTCACTTAAGCCGCAAGAGCCGAATATTGCTTTTAAAAAATTTAATTATTTTCAATCTGAAAGTGTTTTATTTTCTGAAGTCGCTCAAGGCTGCCATATGGTCCCACACCCGACCGTTGAGGGGGCTTGGTTTAGACATCCTCTGGCATATTTGTTGGAAGCTGCTGATGATATTTGTTATCACCTTGTTGATTTAGAAGATGCTTATCGACTCTCTTTGATGGGTAGCCAAAAGATTACAAGTTTCTTAGAGAAGGTGATTTTAACCTCAGCAGAATTACCGCTTAAAAAATTACGCACCATTAAACGTGCTAAAGATCGGGTGGAATATTTAAGAGCTTTTGCAATTGGGCTCTTAATAGAGCAAACTATGCAGGTTTTTATAGTAAACGAAGAAGCCATTGTGAAGGGGGCATTTAGCGGTAGCTTATTAGAGAATACGCCGGCTGCAAAAGTGCTTTCTGATATTAAGGCTTATTCACAGGAGCATATTTATCATTCAGATACAGTTCTTGAGGTTGGTATTGCTGGCTTTAAGGTTTTAGATACATTGCTTGAGGCCTTTGTCGGCGCTGTCGAGCAAGGTAAAGAGGGGGGAGCGCGCACTAGAATGCTTCTAAAGTTCTTACCAGATCAATTCTTTGATGAAGAGAGAGAGATTAGTAAGGATCCCTATACAAGAATTCAGCAGGTCACTGACTTTGTGTCAGGAATGACAGATCGCTATGCGGTAAAAGTATTCAAAATGATTACAGGGGTTGATTTGCCTGTTTAAGTCTTGTTTAATATGCGCTAAACCATGTTGGAATGGCGCTTTTTGCCTTGATACTATTTATTATTGATAGATGTCAAGACACAACTGCTTGATTCTAGTAAGATGAGGGCTCGAGTAACATTAGTATGGGATGCATTTAATATGATGTTTGTTAAATTTTGGGGGAACTATGGGACAAAGTAAAAGTCTTCATGATCATTATGAGTACGGGGTCATCCGTGGACTCGTAATTAGTACTCTGTTTTTTGGGGCACTAGGATTATCCGCGGGGCTTTGGGCAGCGCTTGAGCTGACATGGCCTATTTTAAACTTTGATTTGCCAGGGCTTTCGTTCGGGCGACTTAGACCTGTTCATACTACATTAGTAATCTTTGGTATGGGTGGATCTGCATTGATCGGTACGTCTTTCTATGTAGTACAAAGAACGTGTCAAGTAAGGCTAGCATTTCCTGTTTTAGCATATATTGTGTGGATTGGTTGGACGATTGTATTTACGCTCGTACCGATAAGCTACATGATGGGTTATACGCAAGGTAAAGAGTATGCTGAGTTTGAGTGGATCTTTGACTGGGCAGTTGCAGTATTATGGTTAATGTATTTCTTTGTATATGTAATGACAGTACTACGCCGTAAGCAAAAACATATCTATGTTGCAAACTGGTTCTATCTTGCATTTATTCTTGCTACAACACTTCTTCACGTATTTAATAACATCTCGATCCCAGTATTTAGTGCGGAAGGCTTAAAATCATATAACGTATTCAGCGGAATGCAGGATGCGATGGTTCAGTGGTGGTATGGTCATAACGCTGTTGGATTTATCTTGACGGTAGCATTTTTAGGTATGATGTATTACTTCGTGCCTAAAGAAGCAGGTCGACCTGTTTATTCATATCGTTTATCAATCGTTCACTTCTGGGCGTTAACGTTCCTTTACATGTGGGCGGGTGCGCACCATCTGCATTGGACATCATTACCTGACTGGGTATCTTCACTTTCAGCGACATTCTCCATTATCTTACTTCTCCCATCATGGGGTGGTATGATCAACGGTATTATGACGTTGTCAGGTGCATGGGATACAATCCGCACGAACCCTATTATCCGATTCATGGTTGTTTCACTTTCGTTCTACGGAATGGCGACATTTGAAGGTCCATTGATGAGTCTTCGTTCTGTAAACGCGCTTTCGCACTATACAGACTGGACAGTAGGACACGTACATGCGGGTGCATTAGGTTGGGTTGCAATGATTACATTTGCTTCACTCTATCACATGGTTCCTCGTATATTTGGTGCTAAAATTTGGAGCGAGCGCATGATCTTTGCTCACTTCTGGTTAGCAACAATCGGTATTGTAATCTACATTGTTTCACTATGGGTTGCAGGTATTGGTCAAGGTATGATGCTCCGAGCGTTTAATCCTGAATACGGAACACTTGCATATGAGTTTATTGAAACAGTTAAATTTATGCATACTCCATACATCTTCAGAGCGATTGGTGGCGGCATGTTCTTATTGGGTGCAGTTCTTATGATCATTAACTTTGCTATGACAATGATTGTGGGTACTCGTGCACAAGCGGATAACAATGCGTTAATCCCAGATGCTAAAGCTCATGCGTAATTAGGAGAAAATTTTAAATGATTAAACATGAACGTTTAGAAAAAAATACCGGGCTTTTACTTCTGTTTACACTTGCGGTAATCAGTATCGGTGGATTGATCGAAATCGTCCCCCTTTTCTACATTGATGGTTCGATTGAAGAAGTTAAAAAGAACGTCACAGAAGTAAAACTTGATGAAAACTACAAGCCTGTTCTTGATGAGAATGGGAAGGCAGTAATGGTGACAAAAACAGTGGATGCTGTTCGTCCTTATACGCCACTTGAGTTTTTAGGTCGTAACATTTATGTAGCGGAAGGTTGCTATAACTGTCATTCACAACAAATTCGTCCTATGCAGGATGAGTATGAGCGTTATGGACACTATTCACTTGCTGCAGAGTCACAATTCGATAAGCCATTCCAGTGGGGTTCACGCCGTATTGGACCGGACCTTGCTCGAGTGGGTGGGAAAATGGATAACCAGTGGCATGTTGACCACTTAGTTGATCCAAAGAGCCGCGTACCTGCTTCAATCATGCCAAAATATCCATGGCTATTGTCTGATGACCTCTACTATGCAGATGTCAAAGCTCAGATGAATGCTGCGCGTATTGCAGGTGTTCCATATTCAAAAACTGAAGAAGAATATCAGGCGAATATTGAGCGCTTTGGCTTAGATGTTGCAAATATGCTTGTTATTGATCTTGCAGCTCAAAACTTAGAAGCGCAAGCTGTTGCAGGAAATTATGATATGAATCCGGATCGTCTTACAAAAATGGATGCGATTGTTGCTTACCTTCAGGTATTAGGAACAATGGTTGAGTTTGGAGATCAGGGCATTGAATTCAGCGAATTCCGATAATTTAAAGGGGAAAGTAAGATGATGGATTTCTTTATGTGGTTTACAGACTTAGGGAACAGTAAAACGTTAGCAGCTGTTATTTTCTTTAGCGTATTTATCGGGATCATCATCTATACTTTCACTGGAAAAGCTCGGAAAAAGCGTTTTGATGAATATCGATATATTCCATTTATGGATGATGAAGAGTTTATTTTTGATCAAAAAGAGAAAGACTCTCAAGAGCAGAAAGATCAGCAAGCTAAATAATGCTGCGTTTTCATCATTCAAAATGATTGAGGAATAAAATAATGAGTGATAACAACACAAACAATAAAGACTTACAGAACCAGAATTTAGAAGCTGAAACGACCGGTCATGTATGGGATGGAGATCTTCAGGAGTACAACAATCCTCTCCCAAGATGGTGGCTATATGCTTTCTATGCGACGATTATTTTTGCAATTGGCTATTGGATTCTTTTCCCAACATGGCCACTGCCAAATACCTTTACCAAAGGTATGTACATGGTAGAAATCGAGAGACCTGTCGTCCAGCAATCAGGTGATATGCTGGTCAATGCAGAAGATCTTGATAATGCAAAAATGGAGAAGGTAGAAGTGCATTGGAGTACGCGTGCAAGATTAGTGAATGAACTTCAGTTTTCATCAGAAGCATTGAAGCGCCATGAGCACTTCTCTGAATTGATGGCGAAGACGGAAGAGGAGATCGTTAATGATCCTAATATGATTAAGTTTGCTGAAAATGCAGGTAAAACATTATTTACAGATAACTGTGCAACCTGTCATGGACCACAAGCAAATGGTATCATTGGTTTGTATCCTAACCTTAACGATGATAACTGGTTATGGGGTGGAAACTTAGCACAAATTGAGCAAACTATTACAAAAGGACGTCGTGGTAACATGACAGCTGGTAAACTCACAATGACGCCAGCCGAGATCGAAGATGTTGCAAAATATACCCTTTCACTGTCGAATAACTACACGCCTGATGATGCAACATCACGCGGTGAGGAGTTATTCTTTGGTAAGGGTGCATGTTTTACATGTCACGTTGATTTCACCAAAGACCCGCGTAAAGCTCAAGGGAACCCGCTTTTAGGGGCGCCTAACTTAACGGATCAAATTTGGGAAATTGTTGATATTAATTCAAAGACAACCCCAGAAGAGAAAGTTGCGGCGATTATTCCACAGATTCGTGATGGTGTTGATCCTAATACAACAAACCGTGTAATGCCTGCTTGGGAATCACGTTTAACACCTGAACAAATTCGTGCGCTTGCAGTATATGTGCATCAGTTAGGTGGTAATACAGGTGAAGAAGCACAATAATACAGTAGTTTAGGTTATACTAAATCCAATAAAAGCTCTTTGAAGTTAATTTGAAGAGCTTTTTTTATTGTTTGATATTTTATCAAGTCTTTAGTTGACCTGAAGACTTAAGGTTCCCTATAAACTTGGTATAATTGATGGTAATAATAATTAGCTCATATAAGGGTGAATAACGTGGCAAAAAATATATCAGAGCAGAATACTCCTACAACTCCAGGTAGCGAAGAGCTTTATGCAAAGCGCATACCCATTTATCCTAGAAGTGTGAAGGGTAAGTTTAGGACGTTTAAAAGTTCAGTACTAGCGCTCGCTTTTATTGTGTTTTATCTCCTGCCTTGGGTTCCATGGGATAGAGGGCCGGGCATTCCTGGGCAAGCCATTGTTTTTGATTTAACGGCAAAAACATTCTATATTTTTAGCCTTCCGGTCGATATTCAGAATATTTTCTGGCTTGCGGGGATTTTAGCAATATTTGCCTTCGCACTCTTTTTTGTCACCGCTGTTTTTGGGCGAGTATTTTGTGGTTACTTCTGTTTCCAAACTTTATGGACAGATGCTTTCATCATGATTGAAAGTGCGATTCAGGGGAATCGAAATAAGCGTACACGCTTGCATGAAGGACCTTGGACAGGTGAGAAGATCACTAAAATTGGACTAACATGGCTAGTATGGCTTGCTGTTGCTGCTTGGACAGGCTTTACTTTTGCCTCTTATTGGATGCCTGCACCTGAACTTATTAAGGTTGTATTTATCGGAGAGGCGCCTTTTGCAGCCTACGGTACCATTGCTTTCATTACAGCGGCAACCTTTATCTCAGCGGGATTTTCGCGTGAGCAGGTGTGTACATATATGTGTCCGTACGCACGTTTTCAGGGGGTTATGTTTGATAAAGATACCCTCGTAGTAACTTATGATGAAGCGCGCGGGGAGCGTACAAAAGGTCGTGCTAAACCCACTAAGGATCTCAGAGATCGTGATCATAGAATTGAAGAAGGTTACGGGGATTGTATCGATTGTGATCTCTGTGTGCAGGTATGTCCTGCTGGGATTGATATCCGTGAGGGTATTAACTATAAGTGTATCACTTGCGGTTTGTGTATCGATGCTTGTCACAATATGATGACGAGTTTGAAATATCCAACGGGATTGATTCGTTACGCGTCTGAAAATAGTTTAGAAGGTAAAAAGACGAATTACTTCACGCCCAGAAATATTGGTTATGGATTGGTGATCATTATCGTTGCCGTAATTTTAGGTTGGAGTGTTGCGCATAGAGATGTGGCTCACTATATTGTTGAATCGACGAGAAAGCCACCTACAACCTTAAGTAATGGTAGTTTACAAAATACGTATGAGCTCAAATTTAACAACTTAACACTCGAACCACAAAGGCTTCATGTTGCAATTGATAATGAAGGATACGAGCTTGCAATGCGATTTAATGATATTGTATTGAAACCTGGGGAGCGAGTAGCACTGAATGCGGGTGTGCGTAAGGCGCCGGATGTACCGATGGTTAAAGATGTCACATTTACTTTGACGATCACAAATCCAAGTACAGATGCAGTAATAGATGTTCAGCATCTGAATGCTATTTTCCTCGACAAGTAAACGAATCAAGGGATTGAATTTATGAATGAAACTGTTGCGATTATGCTTTTAGGGGTCATTGTTGTCCTCCTAGCCTGTATTATTTTAAATAAAGTCTTTCGCTTTACGCCGATGCAGGCGGCGAGTATTACGGCATTAATGGGAATAGCAGTAGTGGTGCCATTCTCCATCTTAAGATGGAGAGGGGGAGATGTATTTACGCTCTATATCACTTGTAATCTGTTAGCATCATTTGCCTATTACTTAATAGCATCTGGTGGCATGAAGAGTCTAAAGACCAAAGACGGTAAACGCATGCATTGGGCGCCAATTGTTATTTTAGGCTTCTTCTTAGTCCTCACAATCCAAAATGGGGCATTTATTGTCATGGCAGAAAAGGGATTGATTTTTAAAAGTAATCAAGAAGACTCCTTTGTGAGTACCCGTTTTCCCGGAGAAGTGCCGAATGCTTATCATAAAAAGGAAGCTTACTATAATGCCTATCAACAACGCTTGTTAGCTCAAAAGGAACGTGGCTGGCAGGTGAAGTTTGGTTTTGATGATAAGGCATACGTAGGTCAAGATAATCTCTTTATCGTTCAGTTGCTAGATAAAGAGGGTGTGCCGCTTGAAAACGCTGAGGTGAATGCTAAATTCACACGATCTGCAGAGCAAGAGCTGAATCATGATGTTGAGCTCGCTATGACTGAGCCTGGGTTATATTCTATCCCGATTAACTTCCCACGAGTAGGCCCTTGGGGCTTAGAGTTAAATGTTATCCGGGGGGATGATACCTATGAATTGGTTGCGAGGACACTTGTCAATTGCGCGCCAGGTAAAGAGTGCGATATGGAAGAGAAGTTAAGAGTTCACTGATCAGCGATAAAAGTACATTAAGAAAGAGCAGAAATGCTCTTTTTTCTTTTTAAAACAAGTAATTGGTAAGCCGGATATATTCTTTGAAGCTTTTCAGTTAAAATAGGACAGTGCAGAGCTTTTGTCGCTATATCAATATGCCATACGTAAATATGTCATCTATGTGTAAGTGTATAGGATTGAAGCATAGTTAATCTGCGAGATGTTTTATACTATCGACATGAAAAATGATGGGTGTGAGTATTGACTATGAGCAATAATTTAGAGCAATTGAGGTGTTATCACTGTGAGCTTCCCATTAAGGGCAAGGCTCCCTTCATTGCACAGATTCAAAATGAGCAGCAGCCGATGTGCTGTGCAGGTTGTAAAGCCGTTGCCGAAATGATCTCTGATTCAGGTTTAACAAAATATTATGATTTTAGATCAGAAGCGGCATCGAGACCTGAAACTGCGAATAATCTGATTCCGGATGCATTGAAGCAGCAGATGCATTTCTATGACCATCCTGATGTCGCTGTTCAATTTATTGCAAAAAGTCAAAACAAGCAGGGGAAAGAGATATTTGATGCATACCTGATTATCGATAAGATTACCTGTGCAGCTTGCGTCTGGTTGTTAGAAAATTGTATAAAACGAATCGAAGGGGTTGAGCGATTTGATATTAACCTCACAACACATCGCGCACATTTAAGTTTTGATCCAGAAGTTGTAAAAATTTCCGAGATACTGGTCGAAATTTTGAATTTGGGTTACCAGGGCACGCCTTATGATGAGCAACTTGAGCAGAAGCGCCTTAAGACTGAGTGGCGCTCGCTTTTAATGGAGTTCGGAATTGCGGCGTTATTTTCAATGCAGGTAATGACAATTTCAGTTGCGCTCTATTTTGGTTATTACTCTGGAGATATGACAGATAGCCAGTTCCAGCTACTGCGATGGTTCAGTCTATTTGCTACAATTCCTTGTGCAACTTACTCGAGTCGTAGTTTTTACAAAGCCGCCTATTATGATCTTATTAATAAACGGCTTTCCATGAATGTGAATATCTCTATCGCCGTGATAGCAGGGACATTATGGAGTGGTTACAACACTTATATGGGTATTGGGGAGACCTATTATGAGGGGGTCACGATGTTTGTATTCTTGCTTTTAGGTGCAAGAGTGCTTGAAACAAGTGCCCGACATAAATCTCTGATGATTTCTGATGATATTTTGAAATTGAAACCCAATTTTGCAGAACGAATACTCGAGGATGGATTTATCGAGTTAGTCGCTACTAATCGGTTAAGTGTCGGGGATCTTCTTCTCATTAAACCGGGTGATAGCATTCCTGTGGATGGTATTTTACTCGATGAGATTGCGCTCGTAGATGAATCACTTTTATCGGGGGAAAGTCTTCCGCTTGAAAAGCATTTAGGTGACCGTTTAATTGGTGGTTCAGTGAACTATGAGCAGCCTTTGAAAATGGAAGTGACGAATGTGGGCGCGGAAACGGTCCTTTCTAAAATGTCTCGCTTAATTGACCGATCAATGAGTGAGAAGCCGAAAATTGCGATGCTTGCGGATATCATTTCCACTTATTTTGTCATCGGACTTTTAATCTGCTGTGTGGGGACTTTTACAGCATGGTATTTTATCGACGGCGCTTCAATGGCCTTTGGCGTCACGCTTGCCGTATTAGTTGTCTCTTGCCCCTGTGCTTTAGCACTCGCAACACCATCAGCACTGAGTGCCGGTAATCAGGCGATTATAGAGCAAGGCTTGATAGCGACCCGTCCGGGAGCGCTTGAGACACTTGGCAAAGTCACCGATATCGTTTTTGATAAAACAGGGACTTTAACAGAAGGTCGTCTCACTATTAATAGTACACATCTTTTCACCCAAGAAATTTCAGAATTTGAATTGACGAAAATAGCAGCGAGCTTAGAGTCCACTTCTAATCATCCGATTGCATTTGGTTTTAATGAGTGGGCGTATACAGAAAAGGTCGATCTATATCCGATTATTGAAGCGAAAAATATGGTCGGGCGCGGAATCTCTGGCACAATTAATGGACAGAGATATAAAATTGGACGCTTAGATTTGTTCGATCTTTCAGGTCTTGACGGTCAATTTGATTCTGGTTTATGGGTAGGGCTAGGGATTGATGATCAGTTGTTAGTTGCATTTTCGTTATTAGATACGCTGAAGTCCGATACAGAAAAAGTGATCCAAATGTTACGAGATAAAGGATATCAGTTACATATTTTAAGTGGTGATCGTCAAGAAACTGTCAATCTTTTTAATGAAAAATTAATGATTAAATCGGCAAAAGGGGATTTGTTGCCAGAGGGTAAACTTCTGTATGTAGAAGCGTTACAGGCTCATGGGAAGATTGTTGCAATGCTCGGAGATGGTATCAATGATGGCCCGGTTCTTGCAAAAGCGGACGTTTCGATCGCAATTGGGCAGGGTGCTCTTTTAGCGCAATCAACGGCAGATATGATTTTAATGAGTGATCAGCATTTAATGCCGCTAGTTGAAGGTGTTAAAATTGCGAAAAGAACTGATAAAATTATTACGCAAAACCTATTCTGGGCGTTATTATATAACATTGTTGCTATTCCATGTGCGATGACAGGATTTGTCTTGCCGTGGATGGCTGCTTTAGGAATGAGCTTAAGCTCATTAATTGTAGTTGGGAATACACTACGAATAAGGGAGGGTCGAAAAGAATCATGAGTCCACTATTTATATTACTCCCACTAACGTTAGTAGGCATGGTTGTCGCAGGCTATGCTTTTATCTGGGCGGTTCGTTCAGATCAGTTCGATGACATGGAAGGACCTGCTCATCAAATTCTATTTGATGAAGATATTCGGCCCTTAGATGAAAAAACTGTGGATGAAAAAAATGAAAAAGTTGCGGATATCGCCGCAGCTTCTAATAATGAGGTCTTAGACAATGAGACAGTACTCACTGCACAAAAAAGGTTAGAAGATGAAGATAGATCATAAGACGGTAGAATGGTTAGCTTATCTAGCACATCTACAAATTGATGAAGATAAAGTAGAAGCGCAGCAGTTTCGACTTGAGAATATGGCAGAAGTCATTCGTAGTATCCGCGAAGTGAATACGGAAAATATTGCCCCTATGACGAATCCTTTTGATGCGACATTAACTTTACGCGCTGACGTTGTGACAGTTAAAAATGAGCGTGAAGAGTTACAGAAACTTTCGCAAAGCGTCGAAAATGGCTTATATCTTGTTCCTCAGGTTATCGAATAAAAGAGTATTATCATGCATACACAGACAATTTCAGAATTACGCACACAATTAGATCGTGGGGACATATCCGCGGTTGAGGTTGCGCAACACTTTCAAAATCGTATTGAAAAATATGATTCAAAAATCAATAGTTTTATTACAACGACTTTTGATCAAGCAAAAAACGATGCTAAAAAAGCGGATGAAGCGATTGCGAATGGCAATAGCAAGCTTTTAACAGGCGTTCCCATTGCGCACAAAGACCTTGTTTCTACAAAGGGCGTGTTAACGACAGCCGCCTCTAAAATGCTCAGCAATTATGTCCCCCCATTTGATGCCACCATTACAGAAAACTTATATGCGCAAGGTGCTGTATCCCTTGGTAAAGTGAATATGGATGAATTCGCAATGGGTTCAACAGGCGGCACAAGTTATTACGGGATTACCAATAACCCTTGGAATATTGATCATGTTGCGGGTGGCTCATCGAGTGGGTCTGCAGCTGCAGTAGCGGCAGGTCTAGTATTAGCTGCAACGGGCTCAGATACGGGTGGATCTATTCGTCAACCGGCAAGCTTTTGTGGTGTAACCGGAATTAAGCCGACCTATGGTCGCGTTTCTCGTTATGGATTAGTGCCCTTTGCCTCATCGCTTGATCAAGCAGGTGTTCTTGCAAAAACAGCTGAAGATTGCGCGCTTGTATTAGAAGGGATGGCTGGATACGACGTAAAAGATCCGACTTCTACGAATATCGCATTACCAGAGTTTTCTAAATTATTAACGACTTCTTTAAAGGGGTTAAAAATGGCGTTGCCTAAAAACTTCTTTGAAGGAGATATGGATGCCGCAACAGCGAAAGCAATTGATGAAACGCTCGCAATTTATCGTAATCTTGGTGTTGAGTTTGTAGAGGTTGAGTTAAAGTATCATGACTTGGTAACCCCTGTTTATTATGTACTAGCACCGGCAGAAGCTGCGAGTAATCTCGCACGCTTTGATGGTATTCGTTTTGGCTTTAGAGCAGAAGATGTCCAAAATTTGGATGAGCTCTATAATCGTACACGTTCAGAAGGATTTGGTAATGAAGTAAAAAGCCGCATTTTGATGGGCACGTATGCAAAAACAGAAAAGCTCTATCAGGATTTCTATATTAAAGGGCAGAAAATACGTCGTTTAATCACAAATGAATATAATGAAATATTAAAAGATGTCGACTTTATTGCAGGGCCAACCGTAGCGGGGCCGGCATATAGTAAAAATCACAAGGCCTCTAGCATTCAAAATTCGCTGTTCGATACCAACCTTATTGGTGCAAATCTATCAGGGTTACCAGCATTAAGTCATCCTATGGGGATGACAAATGGTATGCCTGTCGGGTTCCAATTAGTAGGGCGAGCATTCGATGAAGCAAGATTATTAGCAGCAAGTCATCAATATCAGCAAAATAGTGAGTGGCATAAGCAGTCTCCCATGAATATGGATTAATGACTGATTAACAGCGATATAGATTACTATTTGTGAATAGATAAATAAGAGGAATTAAGATGAGTTGGGAAGTTGTGATTGGACTTGAAGTCCATACTCAGTTAACAACGAAAACAAAATTGTTTTCAGGAACAAGCACGCTCTATGGTCAAGCACCGAATACGCAAGCGGGTATTTTCGATATTGCGCTGCCAGGGGTGTTGCCACTTTTAAATGATGCGGTCATTGATAAGGCGATTCGCTTAGCAATAGCGACAAATTCAAAGGTACAGCAGCGAACAGTATTTGAGCGTAAACACTATTTTTACCCGGATCTACCAAAGGGCTATCAAACAAGCCAGATGGATGCGCCGATTGTGTATGATGGCTTTTTGATGATTGAGACGGAAGAGGGGCCTAAAAAAATCCGTATTAATCGTGCTCATCTTGAAGAAGATGCAGGAAGCTCGCGTCATGGTGAAGTTCCAGGAATGACGGGAATTGATTTAAATCGTGCGGGTACGCCACTTTTAGAGATTGTATCTGAACCGGATTTAAGTTCTGCAGCAGAAGCAATCAGCTATTTAAAGCAGTTACATCAAATTGTCACATGGCTTGATATTTGTGATGGTAATATGCAAGAAGGTTCGTTTCGATGTGATGCCAACGTCTCTATTCGTAAGCATGGTGGACCATTGGGAACGCGTACGGAGCTTAAAAACATTAACTCATTTAGATTTATTGAGCAGGCAATTCATTATGAAGTGGCGCGTCAAATAAAGATTCTTGAATCGGGTGGCTCTATTCAGCAAGAGACTCGACTTTATGATTCGGATAAAAATGAAACGCGATCAATGCGTGCTAAAGAGGAAGCAAATGATTATCGTTACTTCCATGACCCAGATCTTTTGCCAATTATCATTCCAGATGCACGGATTGAGGCTGTAAAAGCCAATTTCCCATTGATGCCTGAAGAGTTAAAGCAGGAATTAATGGAGAAATTTGATCTATCTGATTATGATGCGGGCATTATCGTACAAACTCGTGCGATGGCTGATTACTATATGGACTTATTACGTCATAAAGCCGATGCTAAAATTGCTGCTAATTGGTTATTGGGCGATGTCTCTGCTTATTTGAATGAGCATGATTTAGATATCTCCTCGCTTCCGATCAAAGCAGATAGATTAGCACTGTTATTTGCACGAATTGCGGATAAAACAATTTCAAATAATATTGCGAAGAAAGTATTCTTATTGATGGTTGCAAGTGAGCTCTCAGCAGATGAGATTATTGACAATGAAGGCTTAAAACAGGTCACTGATACAGGTGCTATTGAGAGTTGGGTAGATGAGGTGATTGCTAAAAATCCGAAACAAGTAGAGCAGTTTAAAGCGGGACAAGTAAAAATGTTAGGTTTTTTTGTCGGCCAGGTTATGAAGTTGAGCCAAGGAAAAGCAGACCCCGCAATGATCAATAAGATGATTAATGATAAATTAAGCTAAACTTATTTAGTTACCGGTATATGATTGTAAAAGACCCATTTATGGGTCTTTTTTATTGGATTAAAAAACATAATATATTAATCACAACATCCTGCGGGTGCATGAATATCGTAAATATATATAATATTATTAATAGGATAGTTTTTGGGTTTTTGAATTATCATATGGTTTTATTGATATTATCTACCTATATTTTCATTACTATAATTACACTACCATTATCTCTGCAGTTACGTCTTCCTTGAGGTTAAAGGTGTTAAATAATAAGTTATTAAAATATATTAATATTGATTTTTATTTGCGATTTAAAGTTTGATGGTGTTTTATATTGTATTAATATATATCCGATAACAATATATTAAAATAATATTTACATTATATCTTAAGTATATTGAAGGCTATCTGTAGTTGTACACTTAAACTACATCCGTGCTAACGGCTCTATTTTAAATTGTATTATTTCTTTTA
>CANRON010000015.1 GCA_947632245.1 uncultured Ignatzschineria sp.
ATCTAAATCCGGTTTTGCATGCGAGTTTTTTGCCATGTCATTCATCACAGCACCTGAACCTAATCGATAGGCAAGCCCACAATATGCACCGTGTGCGGTGAAGTTTCGAGTACCAAAGGCATTATTCGCAAAGCGTTGAACAAAAAACTCACGCCCTTCATTCCCGGCATTCGATACTAAAAGCTGATTCGCTTTTGCGCCAAATTCTGGATTTTTAGGGTCAATTAAAGTATCTAAATCACGGATTGCTTTCAAACCATCCACATGACCTTCTCCAAAGAGATCGCCACCATTGACCACTTCATCGACTAATTGTTCAAAGCTAATGCGCTCCCATTTGCCTTCTCCGCGTTTTCCTGCACGCTTTAAAGGCCATAATACACGATAAGGGCTCGCAACCGATTCCCCCATCTGCGCGCCACGGGCACATGCAGTTGAGCGATCATTAATGCCGCCATCTCCGCCAAGCTTTGTCCACGCTTCATCAATCGGCATTTTGTAATTGAATTGCTCCTCGCTTGAAAGCGGATGGTAAGGGTTTCCAGCCACGCGGATCACTTCATTTTTTTCTTTATCGACCCGGACACGAACGCCGCATACTGTCCAGCAGCCAAAGCATTGTGTGTTTGACATCGCTTGATTAGTGTTTTGAACGAACTTTCCATCACGAATATCGCCTTCAACCTGTAAGGCATTACCATAGATTGCATTTTCTGTCGGCTCTTCAGAGGTCCCTTTCACAAGACCTGTCACCATATTTTTAGCAGTATTACTATAACCGACTGCAAATGCAGCAAGTCCACCTGCAGCCGCCACACCCTTCACCACATTACGGCGTTTACGGCGCGCTGCTTCTTCTGGCGTATCCGTCATATCTTCTGCCACTTCATTTGCTTTGAGATTGTTTTTTAATTTGTCATCATTCATTTATTTGCTCCCTTTATGCCAGAGGCTGTTGCCTCCCGCTTAATTTCGTCTATTTTGATCTGCTTTTTATCTGTTTTATCTGCTTCACGCTTACTTGATATCGATTTTCATCACTTCTTCTAAATCTTTTATCCGCGTGAGACCTTTTTAAAACTTAACCAACGATCTTGCAGTAAGCTCCAAACAATAATCACTAAAGTGAGCCAAAGACCAAAAGTTGAAAGAATTCCCAAAAAACCACTAAATCCCCAATCCAAATGATATGGATTAATCACGACGTTATATTTCGGTAATGTTTGCGACTGCATCAATATCGCCCAGCGTACAGTCCAAGCAAGTGACAGAGAACCCAATGCTAAAAGAAGATCAATCCAACGGCAATTAATGCGGCGTGTGTTAAAGTTCACTAAGGTATAGAGCATTAAGACAGCCCAATACGCCAATAAACTGAAACCAATTGTGAACCATACAGAACCTTTATTCGGTAAATCTCTAAATGCAGCGCCGGCAGGAGTATCACTCATTGCCCAGCCCATTAATGTTACTGCCACACCGATTAAACCCACTAACTGAAAACGGCTCAATACAGCGGTATTATCTTGGCGCGTTGACCATCTTGAGGAGAGCGAATTCCAGGCTTTTACACACATCGGTACTGCTTGAAATGCCGTGAAGAATAGCACCCAAGGAAGCCATGGGGTAAACCAGATTGGCTGTGATTTAAGAACATTGACCTCTTTACCGGTATAGAGCAGAATCATAAACGCCGTGACTAACAGACCTATTGAGGTCCACTCTAACCATTTTGAGGCATTTAAATCTGTCCAATGTAACGCTCTGAACCACTTATAGGTGCCCTCTTTTGTTGTGTTTTCGCGCAGTAATAATAAGAACTGTACAATGATAAATACCACAAACAACGGTACAAAAATCGCCCCAATCCACATCCATGACCACGGCGCCATTTGTGTGTAGAAGTTAAAGAAGCGACCAGGTTGATGAAGATCAGCAAGCAGCGCAATCGGACCGACAATGCCGGCAGTAATCCCAAAGCCTACAACTAATAACTCAAGCCCTTTGAGCTCGCCATGCTTCCACCATCTCAGTACAACCGCAATTAAAGATGCAGAGGCTGCAAGACCGATAAAAAAGAAGTATTGTACTGCCCAAGGAAGCCAGGCAATTTCTTGTGGGAGGGTTAATAATTCACGGATCATAATACAATCTCCTGCCATAACATTGCTTGCCCTTGAACTTGCGATTGGAATGCATCATCAAGGCCGATGTAGAACACCTGCGGACGAGTACCTTGCTCAGGTTTCAGAACTTTAATCTCATCTCTAAACTCAACGAGCATTTTACTAATCATGCTATTTGGATCTTTCATATCGCCAATAATTCGAGCGCCGCCCACACATGATTCAACACATGCGGGTAATAATCCCGCTTCTAAACGATGCGCGCAAAAGGTGCATTTATCTGCTGTTCCTGTCTCTTCATTAATAAAGCGCGCTTCGTAAGGACATGCCTGAACACAATACGCACAGCCCACACAGATTTCATTATCGACAACGACAATGCCATCTTCACGCTGAAATGTTGCTTGTGTCGGGCAAACCGGCACACAAGGAGGATCATCACAATGATTACAAAGTCTTGGCAAAACAACGTTCGTGGCTTGATCCTTCTCATAATTGAGTACCTGGTACTGCCTTACAGTTGTTCTAAACTGCCCTGCTGGCATTTGATTTTCAACCGTGCAGCTCACAGTACAAGCCTGACAACCAATACAGCGGCGCAAATCGACGATCATACCGTAACGCTTATTCGGATCACCTTCGCGACGTGGCGGTACTGGCTTCTCTTGCGCTTGTGCTTCTTTTAAACTCATCACAACAGCTCCAGCTGTGAGTGTACCTAGCTGTTTGAGTAGATCTCGGCGAGTGACATCCATTGAATTCTCCTTAACTTTCGAGATGATAGTAAATCTCTATTTCATATTCTGCCTTGACACTTTGCACTAATAACTTTTGGAGGCTCAGCGTCATCTTTTTTATTTCATGTTCCTATCATCTCGTTTTATAGATATTCTCTCTATTGTGGTAAACCACATACCATATTCAATGTTGATCTAGGGCAAATAAAACCGTCAATAAACATCTATTCTTGGCACCATTCAAATACAAATTGCATTCCACTATCCTTTTAGCGATCATGAACGGATATGTTTTGCCATCACTTCCCGAGTGAATACTCAACTGATATGCATGAGGAGCCTAACAGGTATGTCACACAATACTGATCTACCGCTATCTTGCTTTGCCGAGAGTTACCCCTTGCCTTCGTTTTTGTATAAAGTATTACTTTTGAGCCTAATTATCTGTGGGTGTCTACTTTCCCCTCTCAGCGCCACACAAAAAACTTCAAGCAGCTTTGTGCAAAAGCATGATCAAAGCCTTGATACGGATTCCATACCATTTCCTGCTACGGATCTATCCACAGACACAGATATACCCGACTGCTCACCGATACCAAAAATTGCAGCTGAAAGACAGATCACGATCGGTGTATTAGCCCCTTATGGAGACGCTGCTGCGGAAAAAGAGTGGTGCCCTTGGATTTCAGACTTAAATCAAACGATCCCTGATCTACACTTCGTTTTAAAACCGCTTCAACTCAATGATATTGAAGCAGAAGTAGATAGTGGCGCCCTTGATCTCCTTCTCTCTCATCAAGGTGTTTTCATGAATCTTCATACTGAAACGCCTGTTCGTTGGGTTGCGAGTTTAGAGGAAAATATTCATCTTCAAGATAGTAATGCAAAAATTGGGAGCGCAATTTGGGTCAATGAGGATAGTCCCATCCAATCGCTCGCGGATCTGAAGGGAAAAACCGTCTATGCGGTCAGTACAAAGGCGCTCGGTGGCTTTCTGCTAGCTTATCATGAGTTAATGCAGCAACATTCAGAACTACGGAAGCACATTCATTTCAAATATAGTGGCTATCCTATCGAAGCACTTTTTAATATCCTCTCGCAAAATAGAAGTGATGCGATTATTGTACCCGCCTGTCTTTATGAGAGATTAGAACGGCAAAATATTCTTCCTCTTGGCAATTTTCGTTTAATCAACCCTAAGCAAGCGGAGGGTTTCCACTGTCAAACAAGCACAAACCTTCTTCCAAGTTGGTCACTCGCCGCACTCTCCTCGCTCGATAATGATCTTGCCAAAAAAATTCAGGCACACCTATTTCAGAGCAAAGACCCTAATCTTCCTACATGGCAACTGCCCTATACGCTGGCTGAATTAAATAAGCTCTCCTTCGATGTGAAGATGTACGAAGGCCAAGAAACGCTATTTGAAACCCTCTTTCGACTCGCGGTTACCCATAAGATTTGGCTGCTCTTTTTTGCACTCTTTCTCCTAATCCTGCTCATCAATCACCTCTGGTTAAGCTACGCCGCAACTAAACGTCGAAAAGAACTCGAATCTGCATATAAGACGATGCATGATTATGAAGTTATGCTCTCCAAAGCCGACCGCATGAACATATTGGGAGAGATGGCGAGCGGATTAGGGCATGAGCTGAATCAACCCTTAGCAACCATTCGAAACTATGCCGAGGGCAGCATGGTGATTTTAAAGAAGACTGAAGATAATCATCCGCTCCATAAGCCCCTGCAAAAGATTAGTGAACAAGTCACGCAATGCCACAATATTATAAAAAACCTACGCTCATGGGCAAAGCCAAAAGAGAGCTCTGTAAAAGAAGATGTTAACCTCAAACAATTTTTAGAGCGTATTATTGAAATGACGCGCCTACGCATTCAAGATAAGGTAAAAATATTTGTTGATATTCCGGATAATTTCCATATTGTCACGGTCCCATCTATTTTAGAACAAGTATTTGCAAACTGTCTGATGAACTCGGCACAAGCAGGTGCAACCACCATTGATATTGAAATAAAGATATACCCCGACTACATTAAACTTTTTCTCTTTGATAATGGCTCAGGATTTAAACCGCATGAAATTGATGCACCCTTTGTCCCCTTTAGAACTTCAAAAATAGATGGGCTCGGTCTCGGGCTCGTGATCTGTCAAAGATTAATCGAAAGCATGCAGGGAAAACTGCGAATCGCCAATCGTAATGATGGTCAAAAAGGTGCGGCTGTCCGTCTTATTTTGTCACGCAATCTTATCGCTTCAAAGTAGCTTGAAACCGGGTATTTCAATATTTATATTGAAGATTAGAGATCGAAGACCGATAGCAGTATATACCCGGCTATCGACCTTAAGCCCACTATCACTAGAGTAATTTTACTTATATACTACAATAGATAATTCATGCTGTTTTACCACTTACAAGGAATTTCATGAAACCTCTTACTGTTCATATTGTGGATGATGAGCCCGATGTTCGCGAATCATGCGAGTTTTTGGTGTCAACACTCAACTATCCGACCCAACTTTGGGAAGATGGACGGAGCTTTATCGATGGCGTTGATCTTTCACGTCCGGCAATTGCGATTATTGATCTTCGTATGCCGAGACTTTCCGGAGATTCTGTCATCTCTCTGCTCGCTAGTGAGAGCAGTCCTATTGGTGCCATTATCCTCACAGGTCACGGGGAGGTGGCTACTGCTGTAAAGACCTTAAAAGAGGGTGCAGTTGATTTTTTAGAAAAGCCGATTGATCTCACAACCCTCATCACAGCACTTGCAAGAGCTGAAAAAATCACGCGCGAACGCGCACAAAAAAATCAACGCCTATCTGAATATGCCAAGCTGACGGATCGCGAAAAGCAGATTGCATCTCTTGTCTACGAAGGCCTTACTAATCGGGAAATCGCCCAGCAAGAATCCATTTCTGTTCGTACCGTTGAAGTACAACGCGCAAGCGCCATGAAAAAACTAGAAGCAGAAACGCTCGCAGAATTCATCGCTATACTCAACGAGATCAATACGTTAATCGATAAAAACTGATCGCGATGTTATCATTTTATTCGGCAGATTTTCAATCTCAAGCAAGCAATTCTCTGAGATTTGATCGCCAATTTAATTGACCGATCACTATACTTTAAAGGGCATGTCTGATACTGTTTAATGCGGTTTTAATAAGGGAGTATTTGAAGTTGAAAGCACATCAGGCGTTACAAAAATATTTTGGCTATACGGAGTTTCGCGATGGTCAAGAAACGCTGATTAATGCTATTTTAGAGGGTAAAGATGCGCTTGGCATTATGCCGACAGGCGGCGGAAAATCTCTCTGTTATCAGATTCCTGCACTGCTACTCCCGCACATCACTTTAGTGATCTCCCCCTTAATTTCCCTGATGAAAGATCAAGTTGATTCTCTCTCTGAAATCGGAATCTCTTCAACGTTTATTAATAGTACGCTAGATGAAGAAAGCATGCGGGAACGATTAATCGGGATTCGTGAAGGTCGCTATAAAATCGTATATATTGCGCCGGAACGTTTAAACTCATATCTGATTCGGAATCTTTTTACTGTCGTTCCCATTAGCTTTATTGCTGTTGATGAAGCGCATTGTATTTCAAAATGGGGTCATGATTTTAGGCCTGCTTATGGTGAGATTGTTGACTTTGTCTACCAGCTCCCGAATCGTCCGCCGATTGGTGCCTATACCGCAACAGCAACACTCGATGTGATTGAAGAGATTAAAAACCTCCTCCATTTACAAGATCCTATTGAATCAATTATTAGCTTTGATCGTAAGAACCTTACCTTTGAAGTTCTCAAAGTGTCGGATAAGCGCAAATATATTGTCGACTTTATTAAGCGCTTCTATGCTAAAGACTCTGGGATTATCTACTGTACCACCCGCAATAGCGTTGAAACGCTCACGCTTTTCTTGCAAGAATCGGGATTTGAAGCCCTTGGGTATCATGGCGGAATGCCAAGTGATGAGCGAGAAGCAAACCAAAATGCTTTTATATTTGATAAAGTGCAGATCATTGTCGCAACGAATGCTTTTGGGATGGGGATTGATAAATCAAACGTACGCTTTGTGATTCATTACAATATGCCCCAAAATATGGAAGCCTATTATCAAGAAGCCGGTCGTGCAGGCCGAGATGGCGATCCTGCGCATTGTCTATTGATGTACTCTCCGCGAGATATCTCGAATCAAAAATATCTAATTGAAAATAATGATTTCATCACAGATCCCGAACGAAAAACAATTCTGTATCAAAATCTTCAATCCTTAATTGATTTTTGCCACACAGAAGAGTGCTTACGGGCTGAAATACTTCGTTATTTCTCAGAAACACCCACATCTGATACTTGTGATAATTGTGGAAACTGTACAAATACTACGCCTAAAATAAATATCACCATTGAAGCACAAAAGATTCTCTCTTGCGTTTACCGCGTCAATCAAAGTTATGGATTAACAACAATTATTCAAGTTTTACGGGGTTCAAAAAACCAACAGATTTTAGACCGCGATTTAGATAAAGTCTCTACTTACGGCATTATGAGTAATTACTCAGATAAAGCCGTTCGCGAGATGATTATGACGCTTATTGCACGGGGCTATCTCTATCAAACCCCTGACGCGCGGCCTATACTCAAACTTAAAAATGAAGCAAAAGCTGTCTTAAAAGGCGAGAAGCAGATCTTCCATCGACAAGATCTCATCGCACACCGTGAAGTTACAAATCCTGAAAGCCATTATCGCACACCGTTTTATGAACCTCTGCGTGAGCTTCGTCTTCAGCTTGCCCGTGAGCGAGATGTGCCCGCATATGCAATATTTACGGATGCAACACTTCGCGAGATCTCAGAAAAATTACCAAAAACGCCGGGCGCATTCCTCAACATTAAAGGTGTGGGCATGAAAAAGCTAGACCAATATGGCGTTTTGTTTATTGAAAAAATAAAAGAGCTTGAGAACGCTGATCTCTAAATCCATATCAGAAAGCCGCTCAATATATAGCTATATTAAGCGGCTTGTACTTGGTATTAATTTGTATATGTTTTTGATTATCTACAATTGATAAGCATAATCATGGAGCTCAAAGCCTTGAAGCGCTTGATCAAAATTTTTACCAACTGCTAATACTTTAAAGCGATCCCCCATCTCTTCTGGATGCACAAGATGTTGGACACGCTTTGACAATTCATACCACGCGAGATCATCATCACCAAAACCCGCTTTATCACTTGCAACCATCTCTTGAAGCCCATTTCCCATCAAGAAATAAGCTTGCGAAGTATATCCTAAAAACTCAAGGCCCATATCGACGAGTATTGTCGCAGCTTGTGTGAAATTCACATTTGCCGTCAAGTCTTGCAATCCGGGATAGAGATAAAAATCTTCATGCGCTCTATGTTTATAGTGCGCTATGAGCGTTCCCGTTGTGCGTTCTGGGCGATAATACTCTTTTTCGTCATAGCCATAGTCAATGAAAATAGCGACACCTGATTCCATATTGTCAAATAAAGGCGGCAACCAATTTTCTAAAAGTGGACAATACTCTGTCTCTGTACCTTCCAGTAAAATATGCCCTTTGTCTAACAAATCTTGATAAAAACTTTGGAGCGCCGAATCAGCATCCCGTAAAACAGGGGCAAAACGAACTGTTTTATCCGTATCATTTACTGCTAATCCCACATCAACATAGCAGGGCTTATTATCGACAATTCTAAAACGCTCCACACTTAATGCATCTAGAACCTCATTTGCTAAAATAACGCCATTCCACGCTTTTTGCGGAGGATTACTGATCCATTTCACTCGATCAATGAACTCAGGCAAGCTTGCCGCAATTAAAGCCTTCTGACGTTCAATCAGGTTGGGAGACACTTCCAAAATTAGATATTCTTCAGGAAGATGACCGGCATCTTTCAGTGCCAGTAAGATATCGCGCGCCATTGTACCGTTACCGGCACCTATCTCTAGGATTTTAATCGGCATACTCATCAACGCTTGAATTTCTATCAACTGATTTGCTAAAGCTCTTGAAAATAGATCCGATATCAGTGGTGCGGTCACAAAGTCTCCACTCCGCCCAAATACTGCTTGCGGTCCCGTATAATATCCTTTTGTAGGATGATATAAGGCAAGATCAAAAAAGCGCGAAAATGGCATCGGACCTTTTTTACGAATTTCAGCGACTATCTCAAATGCGAGCTCTGCTGAAACAGCATATTCATCCTGAGAGGGTTCAGGAAGACGCTCTTCTTCATTATTACCCTGTTCATTTGAATATCGCATGCTTATCACTCCTTTTTGAATACTATATTTATCTTATTAAAGCACTGAAACGGTACCTAGCCCACGGCTATTACGTTTTACGCGTACTTCTTGCCCCGGGAAAATATCCACAGTTCCTTGTACAACAACAGGAATATGACCTTGATCTTCAGTTTGAACCCCGATCTCACTATTGCCCTCTTCATTAATCACAACAGAAACAATTTTTCCTTTTCCTGAATAGCCGCCGCGACCGTCTTCAATTCCCGTTGCACAACCGGCAACAACAAAAAGTGATGCTACGAATAAACCTAACTTTCTCATAATCTCAACCTTATTTATTTTTACTGATACGAAATTGATACATCTATCATTTTATCGAGTGACTAAACTTGATAACCTTTAGATGCCTAGTCTTTTAAAAAAAATGAATCTCTCCTACCGATTTAATAAGAGAGATTCTATCATTCAAGCAACGGCTTAAAAACTACTCGCCTTTTGAAATTTCCGGCGCTTGTGTTTCTGCAGGCTGCTGATTTTCATTGTTTTGCGTTCTATTTTGATGGGGGCGTCTATTTCTCCGAACACCACGACGTGCAGGACGTCTTCTTCTCTCTTGCTGATCTGCCCCCTCTTGCGAAGATTGACCTTCCGATGCTTTATTGTCGACTGCCGCCGAAGCATTTTCTTGAGCATCAAGATGCATTCCTTGTCTCTGTGCTTCTGGCTTTTCCTGTGCTGTTTCTTGTTTCGGCGCTGAGGGCGCTACTGATCCCGCTGAATTATCAGCGCGCGCTTCCGCTCTTTCTACCTTATTTTCAGTAGCAGCGGGTTCTCCCTCGGGTTTACGCGTACGCGGTCCTCGACTATTTTGATTACGCGGACCACGAGTATTCTGGCGATCACTATTACGGTCATTGCCTCGACGATTATTGTTTGCTCTTGGTCCTCGGCGACCACGATTGCGCGCAATCTCAACCTCTGGCGTAATTAACAACCCTTCCGTAATCGACTCAACCGGAATCTCTTCCTTGATGTAATCTTGGATATCCATGAGTGAATAGACATACTCTTCACACGCAAATGTAATTGCTGTACCTTCAGCACCGGCTCTTGCTGTACGACCGATACGGTGAACATAGTCTTCAACATCTTGCGGCAAATCGTAGTTAAACACATGCGATACGTCCGGAATATGAAGGCCTCGCGCCGCAACATCTGTCGCAACCATGATCGACAACTCACCATTTTTAAACTCTTCGAGTAACTTTTCACGGCGATTTTGCGGAATATCCCCTGATAGAACAGCCGCTTTATAACCATTGGCATTCAGTGAGTTAAATACTTCTTCGGCAGCACGTTTTGTATTGACAAATACAATCGAACGCTCTGCATCTTCCGCCTTTAAAAGACCAAAAAGAAGCTTAATTTTCTCATCAGACGACACATGGTAAAGTTTTTGCGTAATGCGTGAGCCTGTTAATTGCTCAGATTCAACTTGAATATGAACCGCATCCGTCATGTGTTCGTAAGCGAGCTCTAAAATTCGCTGTGAGAAAGTGGCCGAAAAGAGCATATTTTGTCGTTTATCTGCTTTTGGCATCTGTCTTAATAAGAAGCGAATATCACTGATAAAACCAAGATCAAACATACGATCCGCTTCATCAAGTACAAAAACTTCCACATTACGCAGATTCAGTTTTTTCTGTTTAAAGTAGTCTAAAATACGTCCAACAGTTCCGATGACAACATCAGGATCAGCATCTAATGCTTCATTTTGCGTATTGTATGAAGCACCGCCATAAAGGAGTGCGTATTTAAGTCCTGTGTAACGCCCGAGCATCTCTGCATCTGCATGAATTTGTACAGCAAGCTCGCGCGTTGGTGCCATCACAATTGCGTAAGGACCTTTTTTACCCTCTTCCACAGGCACAGTCATGAGATGGTTCAGCGTCGCTAATAGGAAGGTTGCTGTTTTACCTGTTCCTGTCTGAGCTTGCCCTGTTGCATCCTTCCCCTCTAAAAGCGCCGGAAGCGCCTTTTCCTGAATCTCAGTACAGTAAACATAGCCGTTATCCGCTAAGCTCTCTTTCAATGAATCATGTAAATTTAAATCTGCAAACTTCATAGAAGTTAATAGTGGTTTTCCCATAGATGTCGACCTGAATCCTCAGTTAATATGCGCTTTAATAAATTCTTTTAATTACGTTGTTTGAAAAAATTATGCAATCCAAACCTTGTTATTTACCCTGTTTTCGGTTGTAATAACTTAGGTATTATCATATTTTATAAAGAAAAATCCAAATCTATTTTGGATATCACGATCCAAATCATAAGGAGACCACTACGATGAGTAACTTAGTCAACGCAACTGACGCATCATTTGAAGCTGATGTTTTAAACGCAGACCTTCCTGTATTAGTCGATTTCTGGGCAGATTGGTGCGCACCTTGCCGCATGATTACCCCAATCGTAGAAGCAGCTGCTGAAGAATACTCAGGTCGCTTGAAAGTTGTTAAATTAGACGTGCAAAACAACCAAGATACTGCTGTTAAATTCCAAATCCGTGGAATTCCAGCATTAATGATCTTCAAAAATGGTGAAATAGTGGGCCAACACGTTGGCGCTTTAAACAAAGCACAACTTGCACAATTTATTGATGCAAACATCTAAACAATTTCAAATAATTGATCGAAAAAGATAGTCGTTAGAATATCTTTTTTCCACAAGATCGAATTGAGCACCTCGCTTAGTTCGATTTTTTTATCCATTTTATTTGCCAATCACGCTTTATTTAAAGATTTTCAGCTACAAAATGTCTCTCAAAACATTTCCGACCTAAATAGCAACCCCTAATACTTGTTAAAAATCACATTCAAAGTCAAGATCTAGTATAATATCCCCCTTTCTGAGTAATATTACGTGCTAAATTACATGCCTACACATGCCCAGAATCTATTAAAAGATCTTAATGATCTTTCGATTTTTTAGCGTCAAGTGACGGATGTTCGTATCGGCATATTGCGTATATTACTGACATACAACAATCAAAATATAAGGGTGAAATCTTATGGAATTAATCAACTCACTCAATCACACTATCGAAGATCTCTCTGAAAGAGCCGCGGACCTTCGGAGGTATCTTTGACTTCGATGTTAAGCAAGAGCGTTTAACAGAAGTCCTGATGGAATTGGAAGATCCTAGCATTTGGACAAATAATCCAGAAAAAGCACAAAAACTCGGACAAGAGCGTGCTTTTCTCGATGATTTCGTCAACGGCATGATTAGCCTTGATTCAAGCCTTAAAGATGCATCTGACTTGATCGAAATGGCAAAGCTAGAAAATGATGAAGAGACGCTTGATATGATTCAAGAAGATCTCAAGTCATATACAAAAATCATTGAGGATTTCGAATTTCAACGCATGTTTAGCGGTGAAATGGATGCAAGCAATGCCTTTATCGATATTCAAGCGGGCGCCGGCGGTACAGAAGCGCAAGATTGGGCGTCTATGGTACTGCGTATGTATTTGCGTTGGGGTGAACATCGCGGTTTTAAAACCGAGCTATTAGAGACTTCTCCTGGTGATGTTGCCGGCATTAAATCAGCAAGCATCCGCTTTGAAGGTGATCATGCTTATGGCTGGTTACGTACAGAAACAGGGGTCCATCGCCTTGTTCGTAAATCTCCCTTTGATTCCAATAATAAGCGTCATACCTCTTTCTGCTCAGTATTCGTATCACCAGAAATCGATGACAATATTGAAATTGAAATTGATCCCTCTGATCTACGTATCGATGTTTACCGTGCATCTGGTGCGGGTGGTCAGCACGTTAACGTAACAGAATCAGCGGTACGAATTACTCACGTTCCGACCGGAACCGTAGCGCAGTGTCAAAATGAGCGCTCACAGCATCGAAATAAAGATGTCGCAATGCAACAACTTCGTTCAAAACTCTATGAACTTGAACTTCAAAAGAAACGGGATGTCGCAGATGCCCTTCAAGATTCTAAAGCCGATGTGGGCTGGGGAAGTCAGATCCGCTCTTATGTTCTAGACCAAGCACGTATTCGGGATGTAAGAACCGGCTATGAAGTCGGCAATACACAGCCCGTACTAGATGGTGATCTCGATGCCTTTATTGAGGCAAGCCTTAAAATGGGGCTTTAACGAGCAGACATAAATACTTTATCAAGATAGGTAGTGGGGAAAGATAAATTCAATCCCTAAACAAATAGAGAGAGCCTACAAATTGTGTGCGCTCTCTCTTTTTTAAGTTGTCATTATATATATTTGTAATATGATAGATGTCAAATCTTCATCTAGGCTGATAAAAATGTTAAATAGAGTTTGAGTATATTTAGAATATACAGTTGAAGTTGTGCTTCAATAGCTATTCAGATCAATTCGTTTTTTAAGCATTTTCATCATCCGCTTTTATTACTTACACTTATTCAACAATAGAGATTACTCATGACAAACTCACTGAAGAAACCGATACGCAACTGGTATTACGGATGGACAATCGTCATCGCAGCTGCGCTTCTTACTATGTTTACCGTTGGCATGCGCATGAGTATTGGCCCTTTTGTAATTCCTATGAGCGAAGGGCTTGGCATGTCTCGCAGTCTTTTATCTGGCGTGATTGCTTTTGGAATGCTCATTTATGGCTTGGGTATGCCCATTGCCGGCTATTGTGTGAGCCGTTATGGCACACGCATAACGCTGATTATCGGCGCCATCTTAGTATCACTTTCGCTTTTACTGACTGTCTATTCTACGAATCTTTGGCTTTTCGCATTGAGTTACGGCGGACTTCTCTCATTTGGACTCGCCTTTACCAGCCCCGTTGCCTTTACGCAGCTTATTAGTAGTTGGTTTATTAGTAAACGTACCATGGCGCTTCTTTTCCTCTCTACAGGATCGATGGCCGGCATTGCTGTGATGACCTCTATCTTCAATATGACAATTCAGTCTTTCAGCTGGGAGAAAACGCTCATCGGTTATGCCATTCTTTTCTTTGTCACAACACTACTTGTCGCTTTTTTAGTGATTCGCGGAACACCGCCTGAAAATGCCGACCTTAAAACAGATGCCGAGATTAAAGCCCATCAAGAACGAATGGCAATACGTCAAGCAAAGATGAAAGGTCGCCAATATACCCTACGTGAAGTCTTTTCAACACGACCATTTTGGCTATTAGTGATCGGTATTTTTTCATGTGGCTTTAGTATGAGCCTACTTGGAACCCATGCTGTACCGATGCTTGTTGACCACGGATTTACTAAAAATATCAGTGCATTTGGCGTGAGCCTTATTGGGCTTGTTGCGATTTTTAGTACCGTAATGCTCGGAAGAATTAGTACACGTGTTGAGCATAAACTACTATTAGTTGCGATCTACTTTGTCCGCGGTATTGCTTTCTTTTTACTCGTAATGGTGTTGTCTCCTTGGCAGCTCTATCTTGTTGCAATTGTCGGCGGGCTTGTTTGGGCCGGAAATATGGGGATATCCTCCGGTATGCTTGCTGATATTTATGGGGTAAAACTCGTCGGTATCCTTTATGGTTTTGCTTTTATCGGTCATCAAATTGGCGGCACTATTAGTTCTTGGCTTGGCGGCTGGGCTTATGAGACCTATGGCTCTCACTACATCACATTCTGGATGGCGGGTACTTTCTTACTGATAGCAGCCGCTGCTTCTTATATGCTGCCGAATAAATCCCAATATGAAACTGCCATTGCAAAGATCACACACTAAAGGAATCTGCGTGAAAATTATTACAAAATTGTAATACCCCATTTTCGCCAATAAAGGGTAATATAGATGCCGGTATTAGTCTCCTCTTACCGGCATTTTTCATTTCTCCCTAAAATGGTTACTGACTATTTCTAGCGAACAAGTTCATACAAAGGATATTCTATGAGTAAAGAGAAAACCCAATTTGTCTGCCGTGATTGCGGATCCATAGCCCATAAATGGGCGGGGCAATGTTTAGATTGTAAAGCATGGAATTCGATTGAAGAGCTTGTGATTGAAAAAACACCCACAAGACTTTCAGGGTACTCCGGTACTGCCGGCACAGATGGCGTACAGATATTATCACAAGTGCAAAAAGAGGAGCTTTCGCGCTCTACAACCGGTTTAAATGAACTCGACCGCGTATTAGGCGGTGGGCTTGTATTAGGCTCGGTCGTTTTAATCGGTGGAGACCCTGGGATTGGTAAATCCACAATTTTACTGCAAACATTAATTCATCTAAGCCATACCGGCAAAAAAGTGCTCTACGTGACGGGGGAGGAATCCCCAAGCCAAGTTGCGATGCGTGCGGAGCGATTACAACTTGATGGCTCACGTTTGCAACTTCTATCTGAGACCAATGTCGAAAAAATTCTCCGCGTGGCGGAACCGATGGATCTTGATGTCATGGTTATTGACTCCATTCAGACGATCTTTACAGAACTCCTCAATTCAGCGCCCGGCAACGTGGCGCAGGTTCGTGAGAGCACGGCACTTTTAACGCGCTTTGCAAAACGGACCGGCACCTCTATTTTTCTAGCAGGACACGTCACCAAAGAGGGCGCCATTGCCGGCCCAAGAGTATTAGAACATATGGTCGATTGCGTTCTCTATTTTGAGGGTGAAGTCGATTCTCGTTTTCGAATTATGCGCTCGTATAAAAACAGATTTGGGCCCTTGAATGAAATCGGTGTTTTTGCAATGACAGAAACAGGCTTAAAGCCGATTAGTAATCCTTCTGCAATATTCCTCTCACGCCAGCCAGATCGTAGTGCTGGCAGTGTCATTATGGTCACGCGAGAAGGCACTCGCCCACTCTTAATCGAAGTACAATCTTTAGTGGATGATTCTTTGGGCGGCCAACCGCGCAGAGTTACGCTCGGGCTTGAGCAAAATCGATTAACGATGCTCCTTGCCGTTCTTCATCGTCATGCCGGCATCGCTATGATGGATCAAGATGTCTACGTCAATGCCGTTGGCGGCGTAAAGCTGACAGAAACAGCCTCTGACTTAGCGGTGATTGCCGCTGCATTTTCAAGTTTTAGAGATGTGATTTTACCCTCAGACTTGGTTGTATTTGGCGAAATTGGGCTTGCAGGGGAAGTTCGTCCTGTTCCTCACGGAGAAGAGCGATTAAAAGAGGCCGCTAAACATGGTTTTAAACGCGCCATTGTTCCAATTGCGAATAAACCCAAAAATGCTATCCCCGGTATGGAAGTCATTGGTGTTTCAAAAATTGGGGAATTAATGGATCATCTCTAAAACCTTTCGGCTACTTTTTATGACAGGATTATCGCCTTGCGCTAAAATGCAAGGTATTGAAGATTCCGCTGAATACTACCCCGAGGTAAAGTCTTATGACAATCCATGAAGCGCATCCCCAGCATGAAAATCATCATTTCAACCTTGCATGGATGCGCGTCATTGCGCTTGCAATCGCTGCATTTGTATTTAATACGACAGAGTTTGTACCAATCGCACTCTTGACCGATATCGGTGCAAGTTTTAATCTTCCGGCCGCAAAAGTCGGTATTATGATCACGATTTATGCATGGGTCGTTGCCATTGCATCACTGCCATTGATGCTTTTAGTTAGTAATTTTGAGCGTAAAAAGCTATTAACCATCGTCTTTATAGTCTTTGTTTTAAGCCATATTGTGACCTTCTTTGCCGATAGTTTTACAACGCTCATTGCCGGGCGTATTGGTGTTGCCCTTTCGCATGCTGTATTTTGGTCGATTACAGCAGCACTCGCAATTCGCGTTGCGCCTTTAGGGAAGAAGTCACAAGCGCTCGGGATTTTAGCAACCGGAACAGCCCTTGCAACAGTCCTTGGCATCCCCCTTGGCAGAATTATTGGGCAGCTAGTCGGTTGGCGCTATACATTTTTACTCATTGGCTGTGCAGCACTGATCACGCTTATTGTGCTCTACATTATTCTCCCCAAACTCCCTAGCCAAAATGCCGGCACCGCGAAAAGTATCCCAATAATCTTTAAACGCCCTGCCCTTGTCGGTATTTTTATTATCACGGCGATTATTGTGACAGCACATTTCACCGCTTATAGTTATATCGAGCCCTTTAGCGAATCGATTGCAAAAATATCCCCCAATAAAACAACCTTTCTTTTACTCATCTTCGGCGGTGCGGGCATTATTGGGAGTGTTATATTTAGTAAATTAAATGGTAAACACCCACTCTCATTTTTACCTATTTCTATGGCTTTTGTCTCGATCTCCCTGTTATTGGTATTGCCCAGTACTTACTTTAAAGATGGATTACTCTACCTCTCACTTTTTTGGGGGGTATCAATGACCTGTATTGGCTTGACCTTGCAATTGAAAGTATTAGAGCTTGCACCCGATGCAACGGATATTGCCATGGCAATCTACTCCGGCATTTTCAATATAGGAATTGGCGGCGGTGCGCTAGTGGGGACGCTTGTTATTTCTAATATTGGCTTATCGCGTATTTCAATTGTCGCTTTTGGGATCAGCATCATTGCCTTAGTCCTCACCACTTTCTGTTTTATCCATTATCGAAAAGTATTCTTAAAAGGAGCGCAATCAACCCAAGATATCGTTGTACACTGATTAATGATTGAGGAAGGATCATAACAATGATCTGATTCAAGTTGTTCATAAAATATCTTTGCTAAAATAACGCATATTGCGAATACCATATTTTCGAATACCCTTATGGGATTAAATACTTTAATATATCGCCATTATCATTATTAAATATTGATATTCAGTTTCCTTAACGGAACATCTGCGAGTGCATAATCATTCCTACCACTTCTTTTTTTGAGTGAATTTAAAAGATCAAAATCTATGACAAAAACAATGAACTGGGCATTTATCCCCTTAACGATATTGGTACTCATTATTGGATTTGCAACCTCCGGTTACTACAACACCATTCAAGAATTAGATGAGAAGCAATCAGCGGCTGCAGCTGAAGTCATCAATCAATATAAACGTAGAGCAGATCTTATTACTAATCTTGCAAATACCGTGAAAGGTTACTCAGATCATGAGCGTTCAATCTTCACGGATATCGCCGCATCAAGAGCACAATTAAACAAGATGCAAATTAACCCCGCTGACTTTCAAGACCCTGAAAAGATCGCCGCCTATGAACTCGCTCAAAATACGATGAAAGAGCAGCTTTCTCGCCTACTTGTTATCGTTGAAAACTACCCTGACTTAAAAGCAAGTGAACTCTATAAAAATCTAATGGTGCAAATAGAGGGTACTGAAAATCGTATTTCTGTGGCAAGAATGCGCTATATAGAAGCTGTTCAGGCTTATAACACTACGCTTCGCCGAGTGCCTTATCTCTTTGTAGCGAAAATATTTGGTTATGCTCCCCTACCACAATTTGATATTGATGATCCGATGATTGATCACCCCCCTGCGATTAACTTTTAAGCGAGCGCTATTTTTCTCCCTATTATTCGGTGAATCCTGATGCTGTATATTCGACGATCTCTTTTCCATAACATATTGATATTACCCTACGTACTATTTTCAAGCTTTATTTTATCAATGCTTTTATGGGCACAACCCGCTTTTGCAGAAACGCAAATTCCGGCATTAACGGGGGGCGTTATGGATAATGCGTATATTCTTTCATCCTCAGAACATGCCGCGATTGATCAAAAAATTATGCAACTCGAAAAAGATTTAGGATCACAATTAGCAGTATTGATCATCCCGAGTCTTGAGGGAGAAGATATTGTTGATTATACCGTGCGCGTCATGGAGGCTTGGAAACTTGGCCGTACTGGCGTTGATGATGGAGCTCTTCTATTCATTGCTGTCAATGATCGTAAGATGCGTATTGAGGTTGGTTATGGCTTAGAAGGTGCAATTCCTGATCTTACGGCAATGACAATTCTCAATGAATACTTAACGCCGGAGTTTCGGATGGGCAATTTTGGACAAGGGATCAACCGTGCTGTAGATGCGCTTATTGCTAAAGTCAAAAATGAACCCCTTCCTTCACTTGTGCAAGCGCCGCTTCATAGCCCAAAATCATCGGATGATTTTGGTTTTCTGAATATTTTATTTGGCTACTTAGTATTAGGATCGGTACTATTATGGCCGGCAATTATCGTACGAGGTTTACAGAAATCACCGGTGGTGACGATTCTCGTCATGATCATTATATTGGGTGTGATTGCTTATTTTGGGGGCCTTGATTTTAACAAGCCCAATGGATTTGAATTGGGAGACTCCTTAAAAACATCTCTCCCTCACTGGTTACAGATGCTACTTCTGCAATGGTTACCGAGTGTTTTATCAATCATACTTCTCTTTTCAATGTTTGCCGTTGCGGCACTCACTGTTTTTGGAATTGTGCTGTTACCTTTTTTATGGATTTCGCGCCCCACACCGCTGAAAGGTCAGAAAACAGCAAAAGGCCAAAGCTGGGATGATTATCGAAAAGCACGCCGTCTAGAGGTTGCAGCGCAAACCCAACGCGATCACTTGAATCATCAATTTACCACGGGTTATGAAACATCGGTGCAAAAAAATAGTGATCCTGTAATCTGGCAACAACCGATCGATTCATCCCGCAACATTCCTCAAGGTACTTCCCCAAAAGTAGTAGATACCAGCGAAACGCACGTATACACTAGAGCAAAAAAATTTAAAGAGATCTTAGAAGCACCAAAAACTGCATCAGATCGCTTAAAGGGTGCGCTCATAAAAGCTGTTTTCATGAGTGTTTTTCTGGGTATTTTTATGTCCATTTTTTTCGACAGTACTTCTATCGGTATTCTGATTGGAGTCGTCACATTCTTTTATCAACTCATTTATCATGGCACCACGCTGACAAAAAATAAGTGGTTCAAGGCATTATTTCAATCCCTACCATCAGCTGCGATTGTTTGTGTTGCCGCATCGTTTTTTATCGGGCTTAATATCGCGCTGCTCATCGGCACCGCTTTTTGCCTATTTCAAACCATTGGTCTTGCGCTCGGCATTATTAAAGCTCCGGTTCAGATATCGATGGGTAAAGGGGGCGGCAGTATCAGCACCGGAAGATCCCGTGGCAGCTCAAGTGGCCGATCCTCAAGTAGTTCCCGAAGCTCCGGTAGCTCAAGTAGTGGCAGATCGGGTGGCGGCGGTCGATCGGGCGGTGGCGGTGCTTCCGGCGGTTGGTAATAATACCTGCTTTTTTTTGGAAATCCTTTACTAACCCTCACTATTTCCTTTCATCATTGAATTCATTACTTACTTTATTATTGGTTTTATCCCAGCCATGAGCATTACAGCTCTTGTAAGAACATCCATTGCATCCATGACGTTTAAAAATAATATTTGGAAATACTGTTTGGAAATAGGATTTAAGATCAATTCCTAAGGGAAAACCCTCTATTAAGCGACAAAAAAAGAGATAAGAATTATATTTCTTATCTCTTTTTTTATACTATATCTCTTATTCGGGACGATTATGATGATGTATCATCATCTAGTTTTAAAATCCGAATTCACTATAAAATCGCCACTAATAGTAGAGTCCGAGGAAATAACCAACTGCCAATACGTAAAGGCTAAATACCCAGATCCAACCAAATGAGTAGCGAAGATGTCTTCCCATATCAATACCCGCAAGCCCCATCGCTAACCACGTTGCCGGTGAAAATGGGCTGACAAACGTCCCGGCATTATTCCCAATCGCCATCGCATATACAACTTCATCCGGCGTAACACCTACAGTGCTAACAATACTATCGACAATCGGCAGTAATGCAAAGTAATAGGCATCAGTACTCGTGAATATATCCAAAGGCACTCCGAGCATGCCCACAGCAACATGTAGATTCGGCAACCAAGCTTCCGGTAAAACCTTAATCAAATTGAGTGCGATTGACTCCAGCATTCCAGACTCCGATAATACGCCCAAAAAAGCCCCTGCTGCAAATATAATTGCAACCATAGCAAGAGCTTGTGGTGCATGTCGACTAATCACTTCCATCTGCGTTTTTGGGCTTCTGAAGTTTACAAAGAGCAATAGTGATAGCGCGATCATAAATACATAAGGCGCCGAAAAAAGCCCTAATGCTAAACAGATAATCGCCCCTAATATCAATACAACATTAAACCAGAAAAACTTTGATTTAGGCGTTGTACTATTGGGATCAATTTCTGCAAAATCATCCCCTCTATAATCGAGCTCAAAGGGTGTGGTTCCCTTCAGTTTTGCAGCAGCAATTCGGCGTTGCTCTCGTAGACCAAAAATCACTCCGAATCCGGCCATTCCTAATACTCCCAATATTTGCACGGGTATCAGCCCCTGCCATAGTTCTGAAGCATCAATACCAGTCACAGCAGAGGCGCGCCCTAAAGGCCCTCCCCATGGCACCATATTCATGACCCCCATGCTTCCCACCATCAATAAGAGCATTAAGTAAGGACTCATTCCTAATTGTCGATACAGGGGTAAAAATGCCGGAATGATAATTAAAAAAGTTGCCGCGCCAGAACCATCTAAATGCACTAGTGCTGCGACAATCGCGGTTACAACCGCTACTACAATCACATTTCCGCGCGTCAGCCCTATCATAATCTTAATCATCGGATCAAAGGTTCTCAGCTCTTTTAAGATACTGAAAAACAGAATCGCAAACAGAAACATCACCGCAACTTTTGTGACTTTTAAAATCCCTGCTTCAAAAAAACCAGATATCTCTGTAAAAGAAAATCCTGCAATCAATGCCCCTATCAGCGGAATACAAGACATCGCCAAAATTGGACTTGTTTTCCCCATCATCAATAGCGTCACGATTGTGACGATAATTAAGATACCCATAATGGTTAGCATTCTCTACTCTCCTCATTGTTTATTAGTCTGAATATAACCATCCATGGCTTTCGAACATTGAACCCTCTCTATTTCGCTTCAGTCATGCCGATACGCTGGCGGTATATCACTTTATTTTTATGCTGTATTGATATATTTCATCTCAACAAAGAAGTCTCTTCCTTCAATGAGAGATCAATAGCATCATAAGACAAGTGCTTTCAAATAGATCAGTCATTTACATATGTTTTCAATATAACGTTCATTTCATCACATTGATTACAAATATAGGGTTATAGTAATATATTAATTGAAATATTTATTAAAATATTTACTATGTCATTTGAAGTTATTTTGAGAAGTATTGCCTTTTTATCCCGGAAATATTCATCTACCCGCATCAACAGTATTACTCATAATCTCAAAACACAAAAAAACCGCCTAAAATAATAGGCGGTTCCTTCTGTTTCTCACTTCGACCAGCAGATGCTCATCCTTAAAGATGCTTAAGGAGTAGCTGCACCTTCTTCAGGTAAGCTCACAAAACCAATATTTGCAAGTCCGACTTTGCTCAATACCGTTACTATTTTGGCGACTTCTTGATAAGGAACTGTCGAATCTACATGAAGCTGAACCATGGGAAGTTTTTCACCGGCATCGAGCTTAATTTGCGTTAATAGATTCAGTGCACCTTCATGATCGACCTTCTCTTCGTTAATAAAGAGCTCTGAATCAGAGTTAATTGCAATTAATACCGGCTTTTCCACCTCTTGCTGCGTCACTTCTTCTTGAAGATCGACCGCTTCAGGAAGCTTCAACTTCACCGATTGCGTCACAAGTGGTGCAGTCAAAATGAAAATCACAAGAAGTACTAGCATGATATCAATCAGAGGGATCATATTGATCTCGGCTCTTGATTCACTACCGCCTTGGCGTAAACGTCCAAATGACATAGTATCCTCCTAAGCTTTTGTGTTATCGGCGGGTGCTTTCGCTTGTGGCGCACGATCTAATACTGCTAATAACTCAAAGGCAAAAGAATCAAGGAATCCCATTTGTAAACGATTGCGACGCACAAGCCAGCTATGCGCCATGACAGCAGGAATAGCAACGGCAAGACCAAGACCCGTCATGATTAATGCTTCTCCAACAGGCCCCGCTACTTTATCAATCGTCCCTGCGCCCGTTGAACCAATTTCGATCAAGGCATGGTAAATGCCCCAAACAGTCCCAAAGAGTCCCACAAATGGTGCTGTCGCCGCAATTGTGGCTAAAACCGTAACGCCATTTTCAATCGTGAGTTGAATTTTATCAAGACTAACGCGAAGTACACTTGTCACATACTCTTCACGGGTATTATTGCTCTGAATATTTGTCAAACCTGTTTGATATTTTTGCAATGCTTCAAAGCCATCTTTTGCTAAATGTTCTTGGGGCGTATCCGGTTTTTTCGAAACCAATTTTGCCGCATCGCTTAATGTTTTTGCGCTCCAAAATGCATCATTAAACTTCTTACCTTTAATGCGATCAACAATTCCTTGGAAGAATTTAATGAAGATCACAAGCCAAGAGAGTACTGACATGATGATTAAAATAACAAAGAGTGCCTTGGTAACAAGATCCCCTTGCTCAATGAAGCTCATAAACCCTAAATTTTGTACAACCGGTTCCATTGTTTTCCCTTATTGTTTTGTTGCTTACTAAAAAATTTTAAATGCGTTTGAAAATAAGAATACTGCTAATTATAACGATTAATTGATAGAGGGGTAAATGAATCATCCTTAAATCCCTCTTTTATCAAATCACAATCATTGACAGGCTTGAGAGCTACTCGTTAATTCATCTCTACATCTTAAATACATACTGTATTTTGACCTGAATCGGCGTTGCGACACCATTAACTTTATAGGGCTTTAAACGAATGCCATGCGCGGCTTTTGCCGCAGCTTTATCAAGAATATCATGCCCTGAAGAGCGCGCTATTTTGACGGATTGCGCGGCGCCAGTGGTATTGATTCCCACTAAAAGATCAACAGATCCCTGCATGCGTCTTTGTCTTGCCGCACGAGGGTAGCCTGGAGTCGGCTTACTTAAAACGCTTACTTCACTTTCACTATAAACCGCTTTCGCTGTTTGTACTGCTCGTGCTGTATCTGCTTGCTTAGATGGCTGGCTACGTCTTTCTTGCTTACGCTCAACAGGCTTAGATTCTCGTCTTTCTTGCTGATTAACGCGTTGCTCAGATTTCTCTTTTGTCGCAATGACTTCTTGCTTCGGCGGCTCTGGTTTTGGTTCAGGCTTCGGCTCTTCTTTCGGCGGTTCTGGTTCGGGCTGTGGCTTTTCAGGCTCTGGCGGCGTTTCTTCCTTTGGCTGTTCAACCTCAGGTTCAGGAACCTCTTCACTTTCAACAGCTGAATCTTCAGCATTCCCTTCCACTTCATCCGTCACACCCGCAAGCTGAACTTGATGCATCGTTAGCGCAGTTGCGCCGCCTTCTTGCATCATCATCGTAGATTCACTCCCTACATTCGTCAGCCCCATATAAACCCCTGCGTGAACTAAGCTCACGCAGAGTATGGCAACTACTAAAGTGGATTTATTTCCATTATTCATCATTGTCTACTTCTTTCGATTAGAATTCGTAGTTAAGTTTTAACCAGAGTTTACGGCC
>CANRON010000016.1 GCA_947632245.1 uncultured Ignatzschineria sp.
TAGTCCCAAGCGAAGAGACGCTTATAGCAAAAACGGTTGCGGATGAGCTGCCTGACACGCCGGGGCTAACGGGGGTTATTGAGCTAGTTGATCCCCTCGATGCTTTTGTTGCAAGATCCGCATTGCTTCGGGTCGCAGAAGAGTCGATTGATTTACAGTATTATATTTGGCGTGCGGATACATCGGGAACGATATTGTTACAAGAGATTTATGCCGTGGCTGAAAGAGGCGTGCGCGTAAGAATACTATTAGATGATAATAATACGCAGGGTATGGATGATCTTCTAGCGGTCTTAAATGACCATCCGAATATTGAAATTCGCCTGTTCAATCCCTTTACAAATCGAAAAGTGCGATTTATGGGATACTTAATCGACTTTAATCGTTTGAATCATCGAATGCATAATAAATCATTTATTGTCGATGGTAAGATTGCAATTATTGGTGGGCGCAATATAGGGGACGAATATTTTGCCGCGGGTGATGGTATGGTCTTTGCTGATCTTGATGTCATTACAATGGGGGATATTGTTCCCCAATTATCGCGAGACTTTGATAATTATTGGAATAGCGTTTTATCTTATCCGGCAGACTTAATTATCACAAAAGAGTATGGTGATGACTATAAGGCTGCAATCGAAAAGCTACGAAAAGTCAGATATCGTGCGGATATTGAAACATATCAGGCTGCACTTATGCGATCTCGATTATTGGATGACATGCTGAACCATCGGCTAGATTGGCAATGGTCAGAGGCATTTTTGGTTTCAGATCCACCGAGTAAAGCATTAGGAGTTTGGAGTGAGAATGATTTCTATCGACCTCTATTAGATGCGATTGGAAAACCTCGTAAAGATATTTTCTTTGTATCCCCTTACTTTGTTCCTACTGGCGCGGGTGCTGAATTTTTGAAGGATTTGGTCGTTGATAATATCGATGTATCCGTGCTCACGAACTCTTATGATGCAACCGACGTTGCAATTGTTCATGCGGGGTATGTCAACTATCGCCAGGAACTCGCTGATGCCGGCGTGAAGTTATATGAGCTTAAAAGAGAGTATGATAACGAAGTTCCCGATGTCAGAGATAAGGGTTTAGTGGGGAGTTCTGCTTCGAGCTTGCATGCTAAGACATTTGTAGTGGATGGAGAGCGTCTATTTGTGGGATCCCTTAACCTCGATCCTCGATCTGCTAAAATCAATACAGAAATGGGAATGGTGATATTAAATCCCATACTCGCGAAACGAGTACAAGCACGATTATCCGATCAATTATTAGATCGATCATACAAAGTAATTTCTAATAAAGGAAAGTTAAAGTGGGAAGTCTATGAAGATAAAGAGTTGGTAGAAACATTTGATGTGGAACCTCATACGAATCTATTCTCACGAGGATTTTTGCGGCTTTTAACATGGCTGCCGATAGAATGGTTACTATAAAAAAGCTTATGATCATCGTTTATCTATAATGGGACTAATAATGATCACAAGCATTGTTAAGCCTGATTATCGTTAATTTATTTTCTATCAATATATTGATTAGCGTATTAAAAAACTATTGTGCAAGCGTTCCAAAAAGATCATAAGTACTTGCCTCATCGATCAGTACTTTGACAATATTTCCGACCATTTCAGGTGATGCATCATCAATATATACATGCCCGTCAATTTCAGGCGCATCTGCTTTTGAACGACCAATTGCTATGCCTTCTTCATGATCGAAATCATCAATGAGCACATCAATCGTTGTCCCGACTTTTGCTTCGAGTTTTTCTGCTGAAATTTCCGCTTGAAGCGCCATGAAACGTGCTAAGCGTTCTTCTTGAACCGCAAAGGGTACGGGCTCGGCAAGATCATTTGCGACTGCACCTTCAACGGGAGAATAGATGAAAGCACCAACACGATCAAGACGTGCTTCTCGAATGAAGTCGAGAAGTTCTTGGAATTCGGCTTCAGTTTCGCCGGGAAAGCCCACGATAAAGGTTGAGCGTACGGTGATCTCTGGGCAAATCTCTCGCCATTTACGGATACGATTGAGCATGTTTTCGCTATTTGCCGGGCGCTTCATCTGTTTTAAAATACGCGGCGAAGCATGCTGCATCGGGACATCAAGATAAGGAAGGATTTTCCCCTCCGCCATAAGCGGAATAAGATGGTCAACGTGAGGATAGGGATAGATATAATGTAATCTGACCCAAATACCCAATTTTCCGAGTTCCTCACAGAGGTTTTGAATATGGCTACGTACGGGTTTTCCGTCCCAGAATCCTGTCTGATATTTTACATCAACCCCATAAGCACTTGTATCTTGTGCCACGACAAGAAGCTCTTTAACGCCGGCATCCGCAAGTTTTTTCGCTTGTGCTAAGACATTACCAACAGGGTATGATTGATGCTTCCCTCGCATTGAGGGAATAATGCAGAAGGTGCAGCTATGATTACAGCCTTCGGCGATTTTGAGATAAGCGTAATGTCGAGGTGTTAATTTAATCCCGGTAGCAGGAACGAGATCTATAAAGGGATCATGTGGTTTTGGTAAATGTTCATGCACAGAAGCCATTACTTCTTGGAAAGCATGAGGGCCGGTGACGCTTAACACATTAGGATATTGCGATAATATTTTATCAGCATTCGCCCCTAAGCAACCTGTAACGATGACTTTTCCATTTTCATCTAAAGCTTCACCGATTGCATCTAAACTCTCCTGCACCGCAGAGTCTATAAATCCACAGGTATTAACAACAACAAGATCGGCTTCATTATATTGAGGGACAATTTCATACCCCTCTGTACGAAGCTGTGTCAGGATATATTCAGAGTCGACAAGGGCTTTAGGACAGCCGAGTGATACAAAACCAATTTTGTGAGCCACTATTGAACCTTCGTAATAATAGGCTAATTATGAATATCTTATGAAGATATCTTATAATTCGCGGTTATAAAAAATTAACGAGATATTTTATAACAGCTCACTATATTCTGAAACAATTTTTTTGAAGTGTAGTTGCATATTTGACCATTTAAAATAGTTACGCAATGGTTATTTTGTAAGCGCTTTTATAAAGTCATTATGAGCTGAAAGCTCTGAGTCACTCGCATAAAGAATGCGGCGATTATGGGCGGAAGGCGTTGCTGTTATTTTTGGGGCTGATGCATCAATATTATTTGATTCAGCTGATGGGGCTGGCGCTTCAAAAACATCAAAGAATGATTTTTGCCCGCCGGTCATATTGAGGTAAACTTGCGCTAAGAGTTCGGAGTCTAGAAGCGCTCCGTGTAATTCTCGTCGAGAGTTATCGACCCCTAATCTTTTACATAGTGCATCGAGGGTATTGCGTTGCCCGGGGTAGATTTCTCGCGCCATTCTCAAGGTATCAATGACTTCAGAACGATCAGTTACTTTAGGTAGACCCATTCGCTGAAGTTCGAAATTTAAGAAGGGAATATCGAATCCGGCATTATGAATGATGAGTTCAGCCCCATCAATATAATCTAAAAAACTTTGACCTACCGCTGCAAATACGGGCTGATCTTTTAAGAATTCATCGCCAAGCCCATGAACGTTAAATGCTTCAATAGGCATTGATCGCTCAGGGTTAATATAAGCATGGAAATAGTTATCAGTAATTTCACGATCAATTAATTCAATACAGCCGATCTCAACCATTCGATCGCCTTTATTAAAGTCAAACCCCGTTGTTTCGGTATCAAGAACTATCTGTCTACTCATATTGATATGAACCTTCTGTTATATTTTTAAAGCGGCTTTAAACGCTACTTTTATAAATAATGTAATGGCATTGATACCGGCTGTCTATGCGATATCTTCTTTATGATTTTTAATGGCATTGGTCGCAAGATCATCGACAATTTCATTTTCTCGATGACCGGCATGACCTTTAACCCAGCACCAATCAATGGATAAATGGCGATCACGCTCTGCAATAAGTAACCGCCATAAATCTTGGTTTGATACAGGTTTGTTGTTGGCTGTTTTCCAGTTTTTGCGAATCCAACCATCAATCCAGTTTAAAATTCCTTGTTGTACATAGCGAGAATCTGTTGTTAAGACGATGTGACAAGGGCGCGTTAAAGCTTGTAAGCCTTTAATCGCCGCTGTAAGTTCCATACGGTTATTGGTGGTATCGGGCTCATATCCAGATAGGGTTTTTTCATGACCTTTATAGATTAATAAGGCACCCCAGCCACCTGGGCCGGGGTTACCACTGCAAGCGCCATCTGTATAAACATAAACAATGTCTTTGTCAGTATCACTCATTAAACAGCCACCATACCTTTAATGCCAGGGTGGGACTCATAACCGTCAATTTCAAAATCCTCAAACTTAAAATCAAAAATATTCTGCGGATTATTGTGAATAATCAGTTTGGGCAGTGCCATTGGTTCGCGGCTTAATTGGAGATCAGTCTGTTCAATATGATTTGCATAAAGATGACAATCCCCACCGGTCCAGATAAAGTCACCGACCTCAAGATCACAGACATGTGCAACCATATGGGTTAATAGGGCATAGCTTGCGATATTAAAAGGGACACCAAGAAAAATATCCGCCGAGCGCTGATACAGTTGGCAAGAGAGTTTGCCATCACATACATAAAATTGAAACAGCAAATGACAAGGGGGAAGTGCCATTTTCTCAAGCTCGCCCACATTCCAGGCACTGACTATTAAGCGGCGTGAATCAGGGTTTGTTTTAATATCATGAATCAGGTTGCTAATTTGGTCAACAACAGTGCCATCTGCTTTCGGCCATGAGCGCCACTGCGCACCATAAACGGGGCCTAAATTGCCATTGTCATCCGCCCATTCATTCCAAATACGCACGCCATTTTCTTGAAGGTATGCAATATTTGTGTCGCCTTTTAAAAACCATAAAAGCTCATAAATAATAGAACGTAGATGAAGTTTTTTAGTCGTGACAAGTGGGAACCCATCTTGAAGATTAAAACGCATTTGATGACCAAAGAGGGAGTAGGTGCCTGTTCCTGTTCGATCTTCTTTAAAGTTGCCTTCCTCGCGAACCATGCGCATTAAGTTAAGATATTGTTTCATTTAGAATTCCTACGATAAGCATAAACAAGAATATAAAGACCAATGAAGATCATCGGGATACATAATATCATTCCTTGCGTGAGCCAGCCGCCTGCAATATAGCCAAGATGGGCATCAGGCTCTCTAAAGAACTCTACTAAGAATCTAAAGCCACCATAGCCTAATAAGAAGATGCCAGAAGCTGCAGCCGTCGGTCGCGGTTTTGCAGTGTAAACCCAAAGGATAATGAAAAGCAGTAAGCCTTCAGTGAAAGCTTCATAAAGCTGGGAGGGATGGCGATAAATGTTATCAATCGTAGTGGGTGCGTGGCTGAAAAAAAAGCCCCAAGTTTGGTCTGTGAATTTCCCCCAAAGCTCACCATTGATAAAGTTCCCCATGCGGCCAAAAAATAGCCCTAAAGGAACGAGTGGTGCGATAAAGTCCGTAAACTCCCAAAATGTTTTTTTATAGCGTTTAGCCACTAGCCAGCTCGCGATGACAACACCGATTAAACCGCCATGGAAGCTCATGCCTGCCCATTCAATACTAGAACCTGTCCATCCTATAATGGAGGCAGGATTTTGAATAAAGTTCCCAAAATCATAAAAGAGGGTATAACCAATTCTACCGCCCAATATCGCGCCTAAGAATAGATAAAAAGCCATGTCACTCACTTGTGATGGAGTCCAGCCTGAATTTGGTTTTTTTGCACGATAACTACCAAGAAGAACCGCTAGCCCGAGTGCTACGATATACATTAGTGCATACCAGCGAAGTGCGACTGGTCCTATTGAGAAGATGATGGGATCAATCTCAGGTGAAAAATAGAGTGACATACGGCAACCCTTTTATAGGTAAGAAATAAATTGGAGACTGATAAAAAAAGGGCCTATAACTTTAAGCCCTTTTTAAATTTATAATGTTTTTAAGCTGAAGATATTCTACTGTGCTTCTGTTTTTTCTTCAACAGAATCGACTTTCGCTGCGCGCTCATCTCTTACTTTTTGCACAACATCATCAATTGTCAAAATGAGTTTTTCATAAGCATTTTGATTGCCAGGGCGGTGCTGTGCATCATTTGCGCTGAGAATGTAACGACCATCAATAACGACAGCAGGCGTAAATGGAACTTGATATTGTGCATTGATGAGTTCTGCACCGCGATTAAATGAGCTTTTCGCTGAGAAACCGTTCCATGCTTTTAGGAATTTTTCTTTATCAATGCCTTGTTCAGCCATATAGTCAGCAATTTGCTTCTCATTAATAAAGCGCTTACGGTCTTTGTGAATAGCATCGAAGAATGCTTGATGACCACGATCTAGCTCATTCATTGCTTCTAATGTATAGAAAGCTTGTGCATAAAGAGTCCATACGCCTTGTCCTGGTGCCGCTAATGGAATGACTTCAACATCTTCCACATCTTTCTGTGATTCTGCCCACTTTGAAATATAAGGCTCAAATGTATTACATGCGGGGCATGCATATGAAAATATTTCGACAACTTCAATTTTATTGGGATCAAAGATCGCAGGAACGGGTGTTTTGATCTCTTGATAGTAGTTTTGTGCAGAAGCAACACCTAAAGTTGTTGCAAGAATGAGGGCACTAGTAGTAATGAGTTTTTTAATCATGTTTCTGAACTCCTATTTGATTGTAATTGTAGATTGATTGATGAAGGATTGGTTATTCATTATATCTATCTAATATATCTACATATATCTAAGAATCTGTAAATAGCTGTGATCAAAATGAAAAAAGTGAGCAAAAGCTCACTTTTTTATCATATGTCTGATTTTATTAAGGCTGAAGACCTTGAATATAAGAAGAAACCTCTTTAATCTCAGCCTCAGTCATGCGTTGAGCAATGTCGCGCATGATGCGTGCAGGGTCATTTTTACGCTCTTCAGTTTTAAAGCGGTTAAGCTGTTTTTCTGTATAGTAAGCATGTTGTCCGGCAATCGCTGGGTAGTTTGCAGCGGCGTTACCTTGACCTGTTGGGCTATGGCAAGCGGAGCATGCAGGGATACCTTTTGCAATATCACCACCACGATAGATTTGCTCACCGCGGATTGCAAGACCTTCATCAGCAGTGCCGTAGCTCGTTTTCTGTTTAGAGAAGTAAAGTGCAAGATCCGCGATGTCTTGATCCGATAGCTTATTCGCTTCAGCACTCATTTCTGAATCAAAGCGAAGACCATTATCGAGGTCATTATATGAACGCTTCATTTCATACAATTGAGTACGAATATATTTTTGGTGTTGACCTGCAAGTTTCGGGTATAAGTCATTAGTGCTAACGCCGTTTGCGCCATGACAAGAAACACAGGTCTCTGCGATTTTTTCACCCGCCGCATAATTTGGCGTGATTTCATTCGCATTAATGTTTGTAAACATTAAAGTTACACCAATTCCAATTAGAGCTTTATAGTTAAAACGCACAGCAGCTACTCTCCTAAATCTGGGTTGTTCTATTGTTGGTTGATACGGCATATCGCCGATATTTTCTGCTCATTGCGACGAATGTCACAATACTATCAACAAACTCTTTTAAATATTTCTATCGAATAATTGCTCTATTCTATTCTATTTTGAAATAAATATGTAGTAGAAGTGTGAAAGAAGTTTGCCTAAGTCAATATTTGGGCTGAAGTTGCTTTCAGGTTGCACGGCAATATTTTATGATAAAGGCATGGAAGATGGTCTATAATGTCTTGTTTAGAAAGTTATACGTTGTATTTTTAAGGAGTGTAAAAGTCAATGCCCGTTATTACTTTGCCAGATGGCAGTAAAAGAGAGTATCAAGGTGCAGTTACAGGATTTGATATTGTGAATGATATTGGTCCTGGTCTTGCGAAAGCTGCAGTAGGAATTGTCGTCAATGGTGAAGATAAGGATCTGAGCTATACGATCACCGAAGATATCGATTTTAAAGTGTTAACCGTAAAGGATGACGCTGGGCTTGATATTGCAAGACACACCTTGGCAGCACAAGTGTTAGCTCGCGCGGTAAAAGATCTCTATCCTGATGCCATGCTTGCAATAGGACCGACGATTGACAATGGTTTCTATTATGATGTTGATTTTGTCGAGCCGATTGTACCTGAAGCGTTAGCTGCGATTGACAAAAGAATGCGTGAAATTCTGAAAGAGAATTTAGAAGTGACACGTGAAATGTGGCCACGTCAAGCCGCGATTCAATATTTCTTAGATAAGCGCGAGCTTTACAAAGCCGATATTATTGATCGAGCGCCGGCAGATCAAACAGAAATTTCACTCTATCGACAAGGTAATAATGGTGAAGATATCTTTATGGATCTTTGCCGCGGACCACATACGCCGACAACGAACAAGGGCAAGCTTGCATTTGCATTGACAAATATTGCAGGGGCTTATTGGAGAGGGGATTCTGATAATAAGATGTTAACCCGTATTTACGCGGTGGCATTCCCCTCTGATAAAGAGCTTAATGAACATTTAGAGCGTGTGAAAGAAGCTGAAAGACGCGATCATCGCCGTATAGGTCGAGTTCAAAATCTATTTCACCTTCAAGAAGAAGCGCCGGGAATGGTGTTTTGGCATCCTAAGGGCTGGTCTATTTGGCAAAATGTAGAGCAATATATGCGTAAACGCCAAAAAGAAGAGGGTTACTTGGAGATTCGTACTCCTCTTGTTGTGGATCGTACTTTATGGGAGCGATCAGGACATTGGGCGAACTATAAAGAGAATATGTTCACGACTTCATCGGAAAATCGCGATTATGCCGTAAAACCTATGAACTGTCCTTGTCATATTGAAGTGTTTAACCATGGTTTGCATTCATACCGTGATTTACCAATGCGCTTGGCAGAATTTGGTTCATGTCATCGTAATGAGCCATCTGGTGCGCTTCATGGGATTATGCGTGTTCGAGGATTTGTACAAGATGATGCACATATCTTCTGTAGACCGGATCAGGTGATCAGCGAGGTTGAAAGCTTTCATAAATTTGCGATGAGCGTTTATGATCATTTTGGCTTTACAGATATCAGTGTCAAACTCTCTCTTCGCCCAGAGCAGCGTGCAGGGGAAGACCATGTTTGGGATATGGCTGAAGAAGGTTTAAGAAAAGCATTAAGCTCTGCTAACATTCAGTGGGAAGAGTTACCGGGTGAGGGCGCGTTCTACGGTCCTAAAGTTGAGTATCACATTAAAGATGCTATTGGACGTTCATGGCAGGTGGGCACGATTCAGCTCGACTTCGTATTGCCGGAGCGCTTAGGTGCTGAATATGTGGATGAAGATAATACACGCAAGATGCCGGTAATGCTTCATAGAGCAATCCTTGGGTCATTTGAACGATTCATTGGGATTTTGATTGAGCATCATGCCGGATCTTTCCCGTTATGGTTAGCGCCTGAGCAGATAGCAATCTTAACGATTACTGGTAATCAAACGGAATATGCGCAAAAAATTGCAGAAGATCTGAAGAAGTTAAATTTCAGAACGAAAGTCGATGTGCGTAATGAAAAGATTGGTTATAAAATCCGTGAAGCTACTATTTCCCGCATTCCATACCTTATTGTTTTAGGTAACAAAGAGATGGAGCAAGGATTGGTGGCTGTGAGAACACGTGAAGGAGAAGATTTGGGTGCAATGACATTTGAATCATTTGTCGAACTTCTTCAAAAAGAGATGTAAAATGGTAAATAAATGACCCTTTTATTGAATAAGTACTAGATAAATAGGGTCAATATCATTTATGATGAGAGAATAAATAGAAATAAGGTTAATTTAAGATGTGCACAATCAATGGTGGGGTCGACTACCTAACACATTATTATTGTTGCATTAATTTTAAGTTATAATATCCAGATACATTAAGAATAGGAGATACTACTATTAGTAATCAATATGAGCACCGTATAAACGAAAAGATCACGGTGAAAGAAGTACGCTTAATTGACGCGGAAGGAGAACAAAAAGGTGTTGTTCCTCTTGATGAAGCGATGGAATTAGCTTACAATGGTGGGCTTGATTTGGTTGAAGTTTCTCCAACGGCTAAACCACCTGTTTGTCGTATTATGAATTACGGAAAATACCGTTATGAATTACGCAAAAAGGCTGATGAAGCTAAAAAGAAACAGAAGCAAGTTCAAGTTAAAGAGATTAAATTTCGTCCGGCAACGGATGACGGTGATTATCAGGTAAAACTACGCAACCTGATACGTTTCCTTAAAGATGGTGATAAAGGCAAAGTAACGCTTCGTTTCAGAGGGCGTGAAATGGCTCACCAAGATCTCGGAATGGATCTACTTCTTCGTGTAGAGCAGGATTTAAAAGAGTATGGGGTTGTTGAACAGCGTCCTAAAGTTGAAGGACGTCAAATGACAATGATCTTAGCTCCGTTAAAGACTGTTGCTAAAGAATAGGTTGTTAAATTATTAATTAATTATATAGAAATGCGAGTGGACTAAAATGCCAAAGATGAAAACCCATAGCGGCGCTAAAAAGCGTTTCCGCAAAAGTGCAAGTGGTAGCTTCAAGCGCCATTGTGCATTCCGTAGCCATATTCTTACTAAAAAATCTACTAAGCGTAAAAGACATTTACGTGGCGAGGCTGTGATTTCAAAAGCAGATCACAAGCAAGTAGCACAAATGTTACCGTACGCATAGTATTAATTAGGAGAATATAAAACATGGCAAGAGTAAAACGTGGGACGACCACAAAAGCACGTCACAAGAAAATCTTAAAAAAAGCTAAAGGTTATTACGGTGCACGTTCGCGTTCAATCCGTACAGCAACCCAGGCTGTTTACAAAGCAGGTCAATATGCTTACCGTGACCGCCGTCAACGTAAAAGAGACTTCCGTTCTCTTTGGATCGTTCGTATCAACGCAGCTGCGCGTGAGTTTGGTCTTTCTTACAGCCGTTTTATCAACGGTTTGAAAAAAGCTGAGATCCAAATTGACCGTAAAGTGCTTGCAGATATGGCAGTTCATGACATTAATGCATTCGGTGCATTAGCAGATCGTGCAAAATCAGCATTAGCATAATTTATCTCTTAATTAAGAGAGTTTAGAACAAAAAGGAAAAGCGGCTATGGATGCTCTTTTCCTTTTTTTATTTATAAATAGCAGATATGTAGGTAGATGAACTCATGAGTCTAGAGACAATTCTTCATTCGGCTTTAGAAGCCATCTCTAAAGCCGATAATTTACAGGCGATCGATGAAGTCCGTGTTGCTTATTTTGGTAAAAAAGGCCAAATTAGCGGATTAATGGCAACGCTTGGTAAATTAGATCCTGATGCCCGTAAAGTGCGTGGTGCAGAGATTAATAAAGTCAGAACAGCGGTGATGGAAGCACTTGAAGCGAAAAAAACTGCGCTTGAAGAAGCTGAGCTCAATCGTAAATTAATGACTGAAACAGTAGATGTCACTCAGCCAGGCCGTAATGCTGATGTGGGTGCGCTGCATCCGATTACAAGAACAATGATGCGTATTCATGAGTTCTTTGCATCTATCGGTTTTGATATTGTTGAAGGACCTGAGATTGAAAGCGACTTTTATAACTTTGAAGCGCTCAATATCCCAGAACATCACCCTGCGAGAGCTATGTTTGATACGTTCTATTTTGATGAGCATATGCTCCTTAGAACGCACACTTCAAATACCCAGATTCACGTGATGCAAGAAGAGAAGCCGCCTATTCAAATGATTGGTTATGGCCGAGTATATCGTAGTGACTCAGATGTAACGCATAGTCCAATGTTCCATCAGGTGGAAGGTTTAGTGATTAATAAAAGTGTTACCTTTGCAGATTTAAAAGGTATTTTGACAGAATTTATGCAGAAGTTTTTTGAGAAAGATCTCAAATTACGTTTCCGCCCATCATTCTTCCCCTTTACAGAACCATCGGCTGAGGTTGATATCGAATGTGTTATCTGTAGTGGTGATGGCTGCCGAGTATGTAAAAATACAGGTTGGCTTGAGGTATTAGGTTGTGGCATGGTTCATCCGAATGTTTTAAGAGCGGTGAATATTGATCCTGAAGAGTTCCAAGGATATGCATTTGGAATGGGTGTTGAGCGTTTAGCTATGCTTCGTTATAGCGTAAATGACTTACGTCTGTTTTATGAAAATGACATGAACTTCTTAACACAATTTAGATAAACATATACTGGGTAAGAATTAATTATGAAAATTTCAGTTTCTTGGTTAAAAGAGTGGGTTGATACAATCCCAAGTGACCTATCGGATCGTTTGACGATGGCAGGGCTTGAGGTTGAAGGTGTTGAGTTAGCAGCGCCGAAGTTTAGTAATGTTGTCGTTGGGCATGTGGTTGAGTTAACTCCCCATCCGGATGCAGACAAATTGCGTGTAGCACAAGTTGATGTAGGTAAGGGTGAGCTTGTTCAAATCGTCTGTGGTGCACCGAATGTCGCGGTTGGCGTCAAAGTGCCTACGGCACTAGTAGGCGCTCTATTGCCGGGCGACTTCAAGATAAAAGATGCGAAATTAAGAGGTGTTGCTTCATCGGGGATGCTCTGTTCTGCAAAAGAGCTCGGTATCAATGAAGATGCCTCAGGGTTGATGATTTTAGATGATTCATTAGAGATTGGTGCGGACTTTAGAGCGCTCCTTGACCTTGATGATGAGATTATCGAAATTGATCTCACACCGAATCGTGGGGATTGTTTAAGTATTTTAGGCGTTGCGAGAGATGTCGCTGCAATTACGAATGGTAAAGCAAAAGCCTTCGAAGTTGCTGATGTATCAGCTGACAGTGTTTTGACGAAAGCCGTAGCGATTGAAAATAGTGCAGATTGTCCGAAGTATTTATGTCGCGCCATTGAGGGGATTAATCCCAATGCTGCTTCACCGCTTTGGATGCAAGAACGTCTTCGCCGTAGTGGTATTCGTCCGCATGGTCTCTTAGTAGATGTGACGAATTTTGTATTGTTAGAAGTAGGGCAACCACTTCATGCTTTCGATTTTTCTAAAGTTGAAGGGGATATTAAAGTTCGTAAGGCAGTCGAAGGCGAGACGTTAAAACTGATTAATGAAGATACTGTAAAGCTTAAAGCCGATACGCTTGTCATTGCTGATGAGGAAAAAATCTTAGCAATGGCGGGTATTATGGGCGGTATTGAGAGCGCCTGTAATGATGAGACAACGACCATTTTATTAGAGTCGGCTTGGTTTAATCCTATTACGATTGCAGGAAAAGCGCGTAATTATGGTTTGCATACGGATTCTTCTCATCGTTTTGAGCGGGGCGTTGACTTTGAATTAGCTGAGCGTGCAATCAACTATGCAACAAGCCTTATTATTCAATATGCAGGCGGAAAAGCAGGAAAGATCACGCAAGCAGTAGATAGTGAAAATTTACCAAAACGTGATGCTGTTAAAGTAAGGTTTTGTAAAGTAAATCAAATAATTGGACAAGAATTTACAAAACATGATATAAATAATCTCATCAATCGTATTGGGGATGTCATTGAATTGCAGGATGATTATCTTGTAGTGGTACCACCATCATATCGTTTTGATCTCGAAATTGAAGAAGACTTCATTGAAGAGGTTGCGCGGTTAAATGGTTACGATAATGTACCAGTCTCTTTTGAGATGATCTCGAAGATTACGATGCCTTATGTGAAGGAATCAAACGTCACGCTCTCTGATTTCAAACGCCTACTTGTCGGTCGTGGATATTACGAAGTAATTGAGATGAGCTTTGTCAGCCCCGCATGGCTTGAGATCTTAGATCCTAACAAGACAGCAATTGCGCTGAAAAACCCTATTTCAAATGATCTCTCAATGATGAGAACAACTTTGTTACCAGGTGTCTTAGGTGCGATGGATCATAACCTGAAACGTCAACAGAATCGTTTACGATTCTTTGAATCAGGCAGAACTTACAATGGAACGTTAGATAATATCGTTCAAGAACAGCATATTGCTGGGGCAATTTGTGGTTCAGCAGCGCCGCAGCAATGGGGTGTTGAAACACGTGCTGTTGATTTTTATGATTTGAAAGGCGATGTAGAGGCACTATTGAAGCGCACAGGACAAGATGATTTTGTGTTTGTTCCTTCAAGTCGTGAAATTCTTCATCCAGGACAAAGTGCGGATATCCAATTACGCAGTGGCGAAACGGTAGGTTATCTCGGTAAGTTGCACCCAAGTGTTGTAAAAGCACTGGATCTGAATCGAGATGTGTTTGTATTTGAAGTGAATTTTGATCTGCTTTCAAGATCGGAAACACCGAAGTTTAAAGAACTCTCTCGCTTCCCAGTTTCAAAAAGAGATTTAGCACTTGTGGTGCCGAATGAAATTTTGACACAGCAAATCATTGATGTGATGAATGGGGTAACTGCGCCACGAAAATACCTGACAAATGTGACGTTATTTGATATCTATGCACCGAAGGCCGAAAAATCTGAAGATGCTGCTAAAAATATGGCATTTAGCCTCACATTCCAAAATCGCGAGGAGAGCCTCAAAGATGAAGATGTCGATGCGATCATAGAAGGGATTCTACAAGACTTAAATGTTATTGGTGTCTCAATACGACAGTAAATGAATTGTTAGAAACAAAAATATCAAATAAGAAGCTATAAATTGTAAAGGAGTTACAGATGTCAACTTTAACGAAAGCTGCGATTACAGAAAATCTCTATCACAGCACCAATATTTCACGCGAAGATACAAAGCAATTTGTAGAAGATTTCTTCACTGAAATTAGTGATGCGCTTGCATCAGGTCGAGCAGTTAAGCTCTCGGGCTTTGGCAGTTTTGAGCTGCGTGATAAGTCTGAGCGCCCGGGTAGAAACCCGAAAACGGGAGAAGAAATTCCGATCACAGCGCGCCGTGTTGTCACATTCCGTATTGGTCAAAATTTACGTTTAAGCATGAATGAGCTGAGCGAGTCAGCGGAAAAATAATCTATTTTAAAGATAGAATGAGTAATGTATAGAGTAAAAGCCCCGCATTGAGCGGGGTTTTTTTATATTTGTATTTGAAAAGAGTATAATCGATGCAATTCTCAATTTTGTTTGAAGGGTAATATGAAACCATCCCTGTTTCGCTCACTATTTACGGTGAGCGGTTTTACTTTTATTTCCCGCGTGATGGGATTGGTCCGAGATATTGTATTTGCAAGTATCTTTGGGGCTACTGCCGCGATGGATGCTTTTAGTGTCGCTTTTAGAATCCCCAATCTATTTCGTCGTTTTTTTGGAGAAGGTGCTTTTAATCAAGCATTTGTCCCCGTGTTTAGTGAAGTTCGCTTAGAGAGAAGTAAAGATGAGCTGAAGCGGTTTTTAGCAGAGATTAGCGGCTCTTTAGGCATTATTTTATTGCTGATCACTATTGTTGGGATGATTTTTTCACAAGAGATGGTGGTGCTATTTGCTTCAGGTTTTGTCAATGATCCTACTAAGTTTGCACTGACGCAGGATTTATTGCGGTTGATGTTGCCTTACCTATTTTTCATCTGCATGACGGCGATGTATAGCAGTGTATTAAATGCGCTTAATAAGTTTGCGATTCCGGCAGCGATTCCCATATTACTCAATCTGTTTTTAATCAGTGGGGCTTTTGTCAGTAGCTTTTTTGCAGAGCCGATTTTAGTCTTGGGATATGCTGTCTTTATGGCGGGTATTTGTCAGATGCTCATTCTTTTCTGGGCAGTGCAGCGGCAAGGGTTATCCATGATGCCCGCGATTAACTTTAAATCAAAAGGTGTTAAACGGGTCATGTTATTGATGGTACCCGCATTAATAGGGTCATCGAGCAGCCAGATTAATATCTTGATCAATACTCAGCTTGCATCTCGTTTAGAGACGGGCAGTATTACGTGGCTCTATTATTCAGATCGCTTGGTTGAATTTGCGATTGGAACTTTTGCCGTGGCGCTAGGTACGGTTATTTTACCGAGACTATCGGAGCTGAATACCAAAGGCGACACGGAAAATTTGAGCAAAACAATCGATTGGGGGATTCAGCTATCATTGATCATTGGGGTTCCGGCAATGCTTGGATTGATGTTCCTAGCAGAACCGCTTTTGGCAGTGCTCTTTATGCGGGGTGAGTTTTATGAAACGGATGTGATCATGGCGGCGAAAAGTCTTGTCACATATTCGTTGTCGATCCCGGCATTTTTTATCATCCGTATCTTGGCACCTGTCTATTTTGCAAGGCAAAATACAAAAACGCCCATGTACTTTAGTTTAGTGGCAATTGGTGTCAATATTCTATTACAGTTTGTATTAGTGCGTTATTATCAGCATGCGGGGTTAGCGCTCTCATCTTCGATTGCAGCTTGGGTCAATGCGCTACTTTTAGCCAGTGGATTAGTCGTAATGCATATCCATCATTTTAATGAATTATTTACCCGCCGAATCTTAGCATTAGTGCCGGCAAATGGGGTTTTAATATTGATTCTTTATTGGATGCAGCGCTTAGATAGCTTCTGGTTTGATGGGCCTTTTGCATTGAAAATGCCGGTACTGCTTGTGGCGATTGTTGCCGTTATTATACTCTATTTTGGCGTATTGCATCTTTCTGGCTATTCACTTGCTAGGCTCAAAGGCCCACTCGTTCGAATGAAAGAATCATAAGCGAACGCTTGCGTTTTGAACGTCTGTGCGGGATGAGGAATTAAGCCTACTATTTGCAAACTTTTAAATCTATATTTATAAATGGGTGAATCGTTTTCGTCTTTTTGCATTATAGATTTCGCTACTAATATAGGTAATCACAGATAGCCATACGATGCTAAATCCGAGGAAGTGTTGAAAAGAGAATGTCTCGCCGAAGACAATTAACCCACATAAAAATTGTAAGGTGGGTGAAACATATTGCAAAATACCGACAAGAGAGAGGGGGATATACTTCGCGCCCTTGGCAAAAAGGAGTAAAGGAATGGTCGTTGCTGCACCTGAAAATATTAAAATAAAGAGGGGGAGTGTCTCTAATTCCCAAAAGATGAGTGTATTTTTTTGGTAGGCAATAAAGAGATAGATAATTGTGAAAGGGCTCATAAAGAGCGTTTCTAGAAAAAGTCCCGGTAATGGCGGTAATGATGCAATCTTCTTAATAGCCCCATAAAGCCCAAATGAGAATGCGAGAACTAGTGCAATATAAGGTACGGAACCGCCCAAAATAGTTAGCCATAGGACGCCGATTGCAGCCAAAATAAGCGCGATATATTGGACTTGTGTTGGCCTTTCTTTAAAGAACACGCGTGCTAAAAAGATACTGACTAATGGATTAATATAGTAACCGAGGCTTGCTTCCAGTACTTGATGAGACCCGATTGCATAGAGGTAAACAGACCAATTCGTAAAAAGGCAGAGCGATGACGCCATAAAGGTAATAATCACTTTACGATTAAAGAAGGCATCTTTGAGGAGTAATCGATCTTCTTTTCGAAAGGCTAAAACAATCGTAATAAAGAGCAGTGCCCATCCGATCCGTTGAGCCATCAATTGAAGGGGATCAACATCAGAAAGCGCATACCAGTAAAGTGGGAAAATCCCCCAAATAACATAGCAAGTTAAAGTCAGAAAAATACCTTTGCGGTAATTGTCATTGGGCTGGATAATCGTCATGCTTATATTCTCACAAAAGGGGGCAGTTAAAAGCGGCTGTCCTTATGAATGAGCAGTCACGCTGATCAGTGTAGCAGTATTTCCTTTCCCATTTTGTTATTTTATAAATGGAAAGAGGGCTATTTCCTATGAAGCGGGAATGTTGCAATACAAAGCCGCGATATTTAGGTAAAATAGGCTATAAAAATAAACGTGTCATTGTATACGTGCATCGTATAAAAATCTGAAATAAGGAAAGCCATTGTGATTAAAGTTCAAAATATTGTGGTTGATAACAATAAACCATTCGTTCTTTTTGGCGGTATTAATGTTTTAGAATCTTTAGATAGTACCTTAAAGGCTTGCCAAGAATATGTAAAGGCAACTGAAAGCCTGGGTATTGCGCTTGTATTTAAGGGCTCTTTTGATAAAGCAAACCGCTCTTCAATCCATTCATACCGTGGTGTGGGTATGGAAGAAGGGCTCAAAATTTTTGAAGCCGTTAAAAAAGAGTTCGGAGTGCCTGTTATTACCGATGTTCATGAACCTGCGCAAGCAGCCCCTGTCGCTGAAATCGTTGATGTACTTCAATTGCCGGCATTTCTTGCAAGACAAACAGATCTTGTTATCGCAATGGCAAAAACGGGTAGACCGATTAATGTGAAAAAACCACAATTCTTAAGCCCCTCACAAATGCTCAATATTGTTGAGAAGTTTAAGGAAGCCGGTAATGATCAAATCATGCTGTGTGAGCGCGGAAGTTGCTTTGGCTATGATAATTTAGTGGTAGATCTTCTTGGTTTTGGGGTGATGAAAAAAGTGTGTAATGATGCCCCGATCATCTTTGATGTAACGCACTCATTGCAACAACGAAATTCGCTTGAGAAAGCGTCAGGTGGCCGCCGTGAACAAGTATTAGAGCTTGCGCTTGCAGGAATGGCGACAGGCATTGCGGGATTGTTCTTGGAAGCACATGAAGATCCTGACAAAGCGAAATGTGATGGGCCCAGTGCATTACCTTTAAATCTTTTAAAACCATTTTTAGAGCGTGTGAAAGCGGTGGATGATCTTGTGAAATCATTCGCGCATTTAGAGATTCGTTAATGTTTTAGTGTGGTTTAAAATCATGACAAGGAAGCATTAAAAAAAGTATCACGAGTAACGAACAATACTTTGGTGTCATTGTGATATTGATACGCAATTTTATGTACTTTTAAGGTACTTATATGAATAGGAATTAGCATGAGCCAACCCATTATCTACACCATTCCAGGAAAGAGTCGTTCAAAGCTTGGATTTATTCTCTCAGCATTGATTATTATCGGTACCGGGCTTGAGATGTTGATCGTACAGAGCGCACCGATCGGGCTTTTTGTATTGTTTGGTCTTTTTTTCTATTTAACATCGATCTCGAGTACAACGCTTACGGATGATGCGGTGATTGTAAAACCGATTTTAGGTAGAGAGCGTAAATTTCCTTTGAAAACAGGTGTTTTTGAAGTGAAAGAGAGTACCAGTTTTGCAACCAAATTATCTTGCCTTAAATCTGTTGCGGATACGTTGATTTATACGCCGGCTGGTAAGGGGCCTGTTGTCGCAATGAATGGTCTATATGATGTTGCTGATATCAAAGCCTTGTATGTGGAAATTCAAAAAAGACAGGCAAAATTGCTTGCGGAACCATCATAAGCGAATAATATTGTTTATCTTTTTATATGAAAATGCCTGAATCATTGATTCAGGCATTTTTTAATAGATTTATTATTTGTTATTGAATATCAGTTCAACAAGGACTGATTGAATTAAAGTGCGGCTGTACGCTCTTTTAACCATTCAAGCACATTGCTGTCTTCAATTTTTGGCGCAAGCTCTGCAAGTACGCGCGCGTGGTATTGATTGATCCAGATAATCTCTTTGGGTTCCAAAAGATCGGTATCCATAAGGCGTTTATCAATTGGGAAGAGCGTTAAGGTTTCAAAGTACATATACTTGCCAAACTCTGTTTCACTGTGTGTTTTTACAGGAAGAGAGGCTACGAGATTTTCAATACGAATACCCCATTTACCTTCACGGTAAAGCCCTGGTTCGATCGAAGTGATCATCCCTTTTTTCACACGCATTTGATCTGTTACCGGTGCTTTATAAGAGAGTACTTGTGGTCCTTCATGAACGTTCATAAAGTACCCTACACCATGACCTGTACCATGGCCATAATCGATATGATTATCCCATAAAGGTTTACGTGCAATCGCATCTAAGTATGGCATTGGAATATTCTCTGGGAACACGGCTTCACTCATGGCAATCAACGATTTTAGGACAATCGTGAAATCACGTTTTTGTTCATCAGATGGATTACCAATAGGAATAACGCGGGTAATATCAGTGGTACCATTTTGATACTGCGCACCTGAATCAATGAGGAGTAAACCATCACCCTCAATAACAGAGTGGCTCTCTTCAGTTGCTCTATAGTGAGGTAGCGCGCCATTGGGATTAAACCCGGCAATTGTATCAAAACTCAAATCGACAAAATTAGGACGCTTTGAACGCTCCTCAGCAAGCATATCCGCAACATCAAGTTCAGTGACGCGATCGCCAGCAGCAAGGCGTGCTTCAAATGCCGTATAGAAATGTGCCATCGCGACTCCATCTTCGATCATGGCAACTTGCACATTCTGAAGATCAGCATCACTTTTTTGAGATTTTAAAAGGGTGCTCGGATTTGGTAAATAGAGAACTTCACAATCTTCATCAATGGCTTCAAGCGTTGCATAAGTATTACGTTTCTCATCAATCATCACTACTTTTTCGGTAGGAATGTTCATTAACTCTTCATAAAATGCATCATAAGGGAAAACAGTGACCTTATTATCAGAGAGGTATTTTTTCACTTCTGGGGTAATTTTATTTTCATCAATAAAGAGCGTGACAGAAGAGCTTGTAATCATTAAAAAAGCGAGGAAAACAGGATTGTAGGTCACATCTTGACCGCGTAAATTCGTAATCCAGGCAATGTCATCTAATGTAGAGACAATATGAACGTCTGCATCATTTGCCTTCATCTCGCTTCTGATTTTACCGATTTTCTGGGTAATTGTTTCGGAAACAAATTCTGGATTATGAATATAGAGTGCTTCAGAGGGAAGCGGATCACGATTTCTCATAATGCTTGAGAAAGGGTCAAATTCTGTTGTCAGTGTGATGCCATATTCATCTAAGGCTTCATAGGTTTCAACGAAGTTTTCAATCGAGATTGTGTCACCGAGAACAGCAACAGTACTCTCTTCTGGTAAGTTTTCTTGGAGGTACTCTGTATATGAGGGGGTTTTTCCATCACCCATTTTCATAAGCGTAACCACAGAGCCTTTTAATTCTTGTGCTGCTTGTACCCAATAGCGGCTATCAGCCCAAACATAAGCGCGATCTTTCAAAACCACTAAAGAGCCGGCAGAACCTGTGAATCCTGAAAACCATTCTCTTAGTTTCCAGTGATCTGGAAGATATTCTGAAAGATGCGGGTCTGAGCTTAAAATAATCCATGCAGAGACTCTCTCTTTCACCATCTGTTTTTGTAGAGCGGAGATGCGCGTGTTAATTTCGGTTGCTTTACTCATGATAATTTACCCTTCTGTACGCTAGTTTTGATGATATCAAGTCGTAATATCACCTGAATATGTAATTTTTTTATTCGCAAAATCTACTTTTAAAGTCTTTCAAAATCGCTATTTTATGGTGGGAAAAATAGTTTTATTAAAAGATAAATATAGGCAGTGACATGTGGGGTATTCTAGCACTTTTAAGAAAAGGAGGGTGTGAATCCGCATGGTAATTCTCCGAGTGTTGATAGAAAATCATACAATCAATAATTTTTGTGAAATAGGTCGTGATTCTAAGAGAAAAAGACTCTATGATCAGGTATGATTAATAAGTTGTATCTATTCCATTACTTTTTTGGTAGGCGTTGTTAATAATGAAATATGTCAGTACTCGTGGGGGCGATGCACCCAAGTCATTTTGCGAAGTTGTTTTAGAAGGGTTATGTCGAGATGGTGGCTTATCTATGCCGGAATCGATTCCTCAAATTTCAAAAGAAACGCTAGATCAGTGGCGCATGCTCTCAAGTTATAGCGATTTGGCATTAGAGATTGTTTCGCTTTACGCGACAGATATCCCGCGTGAAGACATTAAAAAATTGGTTGAGAATGCTTACAATACCGATAATTTTGGGGTAGAGACAATTATCTCAGAGCGCACAATCGGTGAAAAAGTGAAGGTGCTCGGACTTTCAGAGGGGCCTACATTTGCCTTTAAAGATATGGCGATGCAGTTTTTGGGCCAGCTTTTTCCTTATGTTCTCGAGAAAATGGATCAAACGCTCAATATTGTCGGCGCTACTTCGGGGGATACCGGTTCAAGTGCAATTCATGCGATGAAAGGTAAACCGCGTATTAATGTGGTGATGTTAAGTCCTTATAATCGTATGAGTGCATTCCAAACAGCGCAGATGTATTCAGTGCAAGATAGCAATATTCATAATATCGCGATTAAAGGGGTATTTGATGATTGCCAAGATCTCGTAAAGGAACTCAATAATGATATCGCTTTCAAAGAAAAGTATCACTTGGGCGCAGTGAACTCCATTAACTTTGCCCGTATTTTGGCGCAAATTATCTACTACTTTAAAGGCTACTTTATGACGACTTCATCAAACGATGAAGAGATTGATGTCGTCATTCCTTCAGGTAACTTTGGAAATATTTTTGCCGGCATTATGGCGCGTAAAATGGGTTTACCAATCCGTAAACTCATTTTAGCAACGAATGAAAATAACGTGTTAGACGAATTCTTTAAAACAGGTGTTTACAAGCCGCGCGCGTCAAAAGATGTTCATTTAACATCAAGCCCTTCAATGGATATCGCAAAAGCGAGTAACTTTGAGCGCTTTATCTATCTGATTGCCGGCAGTGAAAAAACAAAAGCATTGTGGGCAGAGATCGATGAGAACGGTTTCTTTGATTTAACCCAAGATGCTCTGTGGAAAGATAGACGGAATTGGAATATTGAATCAGGCGAAAGCTCGCATCAAAATCGTTTAGATACGATTGCGAGAGTATTTACAGAATCACAAGAGTTAATCGACCCCCATACAGCAGATGGCGTATTTGTGGGCGCGCAGTATCTTGAAGGACGTATGCAAGTATGTTTAGAGACCGCGAAACCGATTAAGTTCTACGAAACAATTATGCAAGCGGTGAGTGACGCACCGTTTGATTTAACTGAAGTGAAGGCTTTAGAAGCTCTTCCTCAGCGCAAAGAGGTAATGGCAAATGATGCCAACCTCTTACGTCAATTTATCGAAGCCGCTTTAAATTAAGGAATGCGAAATACCATGAAAAAAACATCATTTCCAAAAGATGAGATGAAAGTTGTCCTCCTAGAGGGTATTCATCAGGATGCTATTGATTACTTCAAACGCGCGGGCTATAACAACCTTGAGATTCATTCGACAGCGCTTGAGGGCGATGCGTTAATTGAATCACTAAAGGATGCGCATATTGTCGGGATTCGTTCTCGCTCGCAGCTGACTGAAGAAGTATTAAGCCAAGCGCCCCGTTTGATGTCGATTGGTTGTTTCTGTATTGGTACAAACCAAGTGGATCTTGAAGCCGCAAAAGCACGTGCTATTCCTGTATTTAACGCACCATACTCCAATACGCGTTCAGTAGCTGAACTGGTCATTGCCGAGATGATTATGCTCAAGCGCGGTATTGCCTATAAGAACTATATTTGCCATCAAGGTGGCTGGGTAAAATCAGCCGCAGGCTCATACGAAGTCCGTGGTAAAACCTTAGGAATCATTGGTTATGGCCATATTGGTACGCAAGTAGGCATCATGGCGGAAAGTTTAGGAATGAATGTTATTTTCTATGATATTGAGAATAAACTCGTACTCGGTAATGCGCATCAAGTTGAGACATTAGACGAGCTTTTAGCACAATCTGATGTTGTAACATTGCATGTGCCGGAAGATGACACTACGAAGAACATGATGAATCGTTCGCGTATCGAAAAAATGAAGCAAGGCTCTGTCTTGATTAATGCCGCGCGTGGTACGATTGTTGATTTAGATGCTTTAGCGGATAATATCAAAAATGAGCACCTTTTAGGGGCAGCAATTGATGTATTCCCCGTTGAGCCAAAATCAAACAAAGAAGAGTTCCAATCACCGCTTCGTGAACTTCAAAATGTGATCTTAACGCCGCATATTGGGGGATCAACACTGGAAGCGCAGCAAAATATTGGGGTGGAAGTTGCCTCAAAACTTGTGCTCTATTCAGATAATGGATCGACTATTTCAGCGGTTAACTTCCCAGAGGTGATGTTGCCGAAACAACCAGGTAGTCATCGCATTTTACATATTCACGAGAACACACCAGGAATCTTGCGCGCCGTGAATGAGATGGTTTCAAACTTAGATTTGAATATCAATGCACAATATCTACAGACTTCGGGGAACATTGGATATGTAGTATTAGATGTATCGGGCCAAGAAGAGAATGCAATTAAGCTTCATCATGATATGAAAGAGATCAAAGGTACTTTGAAATGCCGCATCTTATACTA